>SKTJ01000100.1 GCA_007122565.1 Syntrophomonadaceae bacterium
ATGACAGAGTGGGAGGGAGGACAAACTTCCTGTGGATCTCCGCCAGGGGTATGCCAAAATAATAGGACAACTGCTGCAACGTGATCGCCCCGGTGATGTTCAGCTCATCCCCCTCAAATTCGGGCTGCTCCATTGCTGCAAGCTCGGCCGGCGCCAGGTTGTAATGCTCCTTTACATATGCCGTTACCCATATTTTGAAACGTCCGATTGAGAAACCGGCTTCATCTCTCGCTTCAGCAAGCTCGGCCCGGTGTGATATGTAAGGAGGGATATTTCAGGTTTCATAAATGAGCTCCAGGGGGATATTGTAGCGGTTGGCCACTTCAATAATCAGTGTATTGCCGCCGATCTCATCGCTTTTGAGCTGCCAAAAGCCAAACACCTGCCCGGTCCCCAAAACACCTGCAAACAGCAACAGGGAAATAACAATCAAAAGGGGTTTTTTTAATGGTCATAATTTCTGTCCCACACCTATTTCTTTATTTTTGAACCTGTTGTTGCCAACAGGGAGTTTCATCCCTTCCAACCCTCGGGGACAGATGCCCACGCAATCCAGGCAGTGGGTGCATCCATCCACAGTCAGCACTACCTGCTTTCCCGGCTCCACATTTTCCGGGCATGCCTTGTTACAGAGGTTGCAGTTAATGCAAACCGCCTCATCACGCACCAGCTTAACCAGGCTAAAACAGCTCAGGATCCTGACGAAAGCCCCAATGGGACACAGGTATCTGCACCACAGGCGGTTAATAAACAGGGAGCCAATCAAAGTAACCCCCAGGATTATAAAAGAGGCGTTTAAGGCAGCTTAAGCTCATTGGCCTGTGCATATTCCTGCATTCTCAATTGCCTTAATTCATGCATCGGTAGTATTATACACGGACAACTTCAAGAGCCTGTCAATAAAATGTTTAGATTTTGTTAAGATTGGGGTGATCGGCATATGGGTATTTATTTTGAAGTGTCATAACAGGGAGTGGTTTGGTAATATCCTTTAAATTGGACAGGGGATTATAGATTGCGGACATAATAATCAAAAACCTTAGTCCCCTCAACTTTTGCCATACACCTTCTTCTGAATACTCCATTTCCTTGATATCAAATTTCAATATGTCTCTATACCGGACCATTTGAGATCAGTATATGACCCGGAAACGGAACACCAAGGGTGCAGCAGGGGTTCAGAAATATACATCCTCAGTATGTCGGTAGCGTTTAGTTCAAATCTCTTTGTTCACCAGTTACTAAAAAGACGACATTCTCCCCGATATTTGTGGCGTGGTCCGCGATACGCTCCAGGTACCTGCTGATAAAGAGGAGATAGGTGGCCTGGGTAATCGTACGGGGATTTTCCATCATGACCGTCAACAGTTCCCGGTAGATCTGCTTGTGCAGCATATCTACCTCATCATCGTGTTGCGCCATGCTGACAGCCATTGAAACATCTTCCTTGATATAGGAATCAAGGGACTCTTTGACCATTAACTGGGTAACCCTTGTCATGCGCGGAATGTCAACAAGGGGCTTGATTAACGGTTGGGTTCCAATATGTTTTACCGTTTTGGCAATATCAGAAGCATAATCGGCCATCCGTTCTAAATCCCCGATCATTTTCAAGAGGGTGGCAACTTTTCGCAAATCCCTGGCCATAGGCTGTTGTGTGGCAATTAAAGTCAAACAACCTTCCTCTATTTCCAACTCCAATTCATCAATGCGATCATCATTTTTTATTACCGCTTCAGCCATCTTCAGATCCTGTGTTTTCAACGATTCGATGGCCCGGGCAATGGCCTCTTCAACCAAATCTCCCATTTGTAAAAGTTTTTTCTGTAACCCTTCCATCTGCCTCTCAAAGACAATCCTTTTCTCTGCAGGTTTTATTTCCATTTTTTCATACGCCTCCGCCCAATTATAAGACTTATCCGAAACGGCCCGTAATATATTCTTCAGTACGAGTGTCCTTGGGATTGGTAAAGATTTGGGACGTCTTGCCGCACTCCACCAGATCGCCAAGCAGGAAAAAAGCGGTAAAATCTGAGATGCGTGCAGCTTGCTGCATATTGTGAGTTACAATAATAATTGTATAATCCATGGATAATTGCCGGATCAGATCCTCGATACGCTGCGTGGCCACCGGATCCAGGGCTGATGTGGGCTCATCCATTAAAATAACTTCGGGCTTAACGGCCAGCACACGGGCAATGCAAAGTCTTTGCTGCTGTCCTCCGGAAAGGGAAAGAGCCGAGTCTTTAAGTCTGTCCTTTACCTCGTCCCAAAGGGCGGCCTGCTGCAAGCTATTTTCCACAAGTTCGTCGAGCAGGGTCTTTTTCTTCTTACCATGGATTTTAGGCCCGTAAGCCACATTTTCATAAATGCTCTTGGGAAAAGGGTTGGGCTGCTGGAATACCAATCCCACTTTGCGTCGCAATTCAACCACGTCCACCGCAGGTTGATATATGTTTTGCCCGCTCACAACCACTTCCCCTTCCACTTTTGTGCCGGGTATAAGATCATTCATGCGGTTAATCGTCCGCAGAAAAGTCGTTTTACCACAGCCGGAAGGACCAATAAGGGCCGTGACTTCGTTCGGGGCGATCTGCATATTTATATTTTGCAGAGCCTGCTTGGAGCCATAATAGAAAGAAAAGTCCCTTACCTTTACTTTTAATTCTTTTATGGTATTATCTCCTTGCACCTGATCTTTTTGCCTTTGTTCGTTTACTGCACTTAAAGAGATAAGTTTCCCTCTGTTTTCCGTTAAAACGGGGCTTTGCCTCAGTCTGATTTCATCAACCATCATTAATTTTTCTCCCCCTTTTAAGATTGTTTGATCTGTTTGCGGTAGCGATAACGTAACAACACCGCGCTTAGATTTAGCATAAAGACAAGCACCAATAATACAAATGCAGTACCATAAGCCAGGGGCCTTACCCCGGAAATATCATGATGTTGTGTGGCCAGAATAAAGAGGTGATAGGGTAAAGCCATAAACTGACTAAAGGGAGAATCGGGCAGATAAGGAAGAAAGAAAGCAGCTCCTGTGAATAGAATAGGCGCAGTTTCCCCGGCAGCCCGGGAAAGACCCAGCATAACCCCGGTGAGCATTCCGGGAATAGCAGGC
>SKTJ01000321.1 GCA_007122565.1 Syntrophomonadaceae bacterium
AAGCACTTTACTGTTTTTTATTAATAAAACAACGCTCCGCTAATTTTTTTGTTGCTTTTAATCCTCCGGGATGCATTATTGTCATGCCTGCATATCTTGCCAAAAAGTCAAAGATATCGCACTTTTCAACAGATGAACCGGAGCATTCTTCCATTCCCGAATTCCTCCTTTTTCTTCCCACATAATTTTGGAACGGCACGGGGGCCGTCCCCTACGTTGGACGGTGGAATATTCTTTCCAGATCCAGATCCAACCCTGGAAATTCAGGATGGGTGAATTTGTCGCCCGGTCCACCTGCGACTATTAGGGTATAACTTTGATCCCTGAGCATAAAAGCTTCCAATGTGTTTTCCTCCGGATCTGCGAGCCAGTAGTGAGGAATTCCTGCTTTGCGATATATTTCCATCTTTTGCAGGCGATCTTTGCGACGATTTGTTGGTGACATGATTTCCACCACCAGATCACAGGGACCGTCAATGCGCTCCTCGCGCATAATTTCTCTGCGCGCACCGGATACAAACAACAGATCCGGTTGCAGCACATTGCTGGTGGTCAAAGTGACATCCAAGGGGGCAAAAAAAAGTTCGCCCCTGGGATCAAAATCATCAAAGAAATTTGCCAACTGGCGGTATAGCACAGAGGATACTCGCTGGTGTTGCATTGAAGGAGACGGTTCTTTTACCAGGATTCCTTCCAGAATCTCAAACCGACAGCCCGGTTCTTCCGGGATTTTCAAGTAATCCTCGTAAGTGTATCCGCCCTGTTTGGAGTATACGGGATGCTCTTCTTTAACCGACAGGTTCCCCCCAGCCAAAGCAGCCAACACTGCTTCTTTTTCATAGCGGTACTGCTTTTCTCCCAGTTCGACTGCAGGTATCTTTTTTTGACGTGTATACCGCCAGATCGTATCCACGGATAAGCTCAAAACATCTGCTAATTCCTGAGCCGTCAGATATTTCACCTAAATCACCTCTCTTGCCAGTATACAACCAAACACAGCTACAGTCAAGTAAACGCAATGAATGTAAGGGGTATTTTATTTCTTCAAGCAACCTGGCCGATTCAAAAAACCCGGAAATATTCTAAATATGGAGCCCTTGACATTTACCTTCGGTCTTAAAAATGTTAACATTAAAGCAAATTAATTATGACTTATTCAAAAGTGCAGGTGATGATAAAATGAAGATCGGGTTTCCCAATAACCCCCGGAAAGAGATAAACAATGAAATAAAGTGGATAGGGGATAACGGTTTCAATTTCATTGACTTGTTTTTGGAACCGGATAAAGGCGAATTGGGAGAGGTCAATATTAAGGAAGTGAAGAGCCAACTTGATTATTATGGTTTGGAACGGGTGGGTCATACCGCTTGGTACTTGCCGATTGGTTCGTCATTGAAAGCGTTGCGGGTTTGCGCAGTGGAGATTTTCAAACAATACCTGGACGCTTTTGTTGAGTTAGGGTGTGATAAGGTAACCATACATTCAAACTGGCCTCCGTCCACAATGTTTTCTGCAGATGAAGGGGTAAAGTTCCAGACTGAGTCATTACAAAGTATTTTGAGTTATGCCGGAGAGGCGGGGGTTAAAATACTGTTCGAGCCGCTGGGGACAGTTCACGATCATGCCCACAATATTGACAGGCTCCTGGCATTAAATGGGGAACTTTATTTTCATGCTGATATCGGCCACTTAAATATTTTTGGCCGGGAACCGGTAGAATATTTGAGCCGGTATAAAGATAAACTGAAGCATGTTCACCTGCACGACAATAATGGAATTGATGATCTGCACCTGCCTATTGGGGCGGGAAACATCGATTGGGACCACCTGATAAACGTTTTGAAATCTTTCTACGACGGCACCATAACCTTGGA
The DNA here is from genome assembly GCA_007122565.1 of Syntrophomonadaceae bacterium. Taxonomy (GTDB): domain Bacteria; phylum Bacillota; class Dethiobacteria; order DTU022; family UBA8154; genus UBA8154. Next base: position 1,875 of record SKTJ01000321.1, read on the forward strand.
GATTTTTTCCGGTGACAAGGAATATGTTTTGTATTCGAGGAAAATTCTTTTAGACAAATGGAATAGAAACGATTGAAGTTAAGAACTAAAATATTTTAAGCTGCCCCGCATCACCGGGGTTAATGCCTGGGATATAGGCATGGGCCTGGTCAAGTGGCTGTGGTGCAGGTCCCCGCGGCGTTTCAAGTTGCATTCTTTCTTTGCCGCTCATGGTCGGGGCAGGAACCAGACTGTAGATCACCGGGAACTCACGCATTATTTCCGTATTGCGTAAGGCAGTACAACAGAACAATTGGACATTTTGATAGTGGGTTATAATATTAATTATTTCAAGGATATGGCTGCTCGAGGCCTTCCCGAAAGGATTATCGGCCAAAATTACAGAAGACGATTCCCGACCGCCGGAACGGGAATGGCGCAAATACGAAAGCAATACCACGAAAAGAGAAAACCTGCCGGCAAAGCGCTGTCCCTGGGACCAATCATTCAGATGATCCCAGCGGTCGTACTGCTTCCTTAGGTAACTGCTTTCAAAATCGCCCGGTTTCAACAGGCGGATACTAATAGTGTCCAGGGGAACTACCTGGTCTAAAAGCTGTGCCGACCCCACAGCTTCATCGAGAAATTTGTCGATCTCTTCTTTAGCATCTGCTTGTTGGTAGCGCCGTGCCGCTTCCTCTACCATCCTGTGCAAATAATCTTTAATCGTAGTCTTACTCTCGGTCTCATCCGGTTTTTTATATTCTATCTGAAATAAGTTAAGCTTTTCACCGCGTAGCTCTATCCTGGCCCTTCTGTGCAGTTCTTTAAGCTGCTCCAAAAGGCTGTCCACATGCCGCCATGTGCGCATAGCCATCTCTTCGATACGTTTATCAATATTGCTCAATTGCTGCTGCACGTGTTCCTGTAAACGCTCAATTGCCATTAGGGCGTGCTGCAGTTGCCCCTGCAGCTCCCCGACCCTTTCTTCCCAGTCTGCCTCCCCTGTGCGCTGCTGCAAACTGTTAAAGAATCTTTTAATTTCATCCCCGTGCAGCCTTAGCGATTCTGCCTCGCAGATTTTAAAGGCTGTCAAAGCATCCTGCTTGCACTGATCAATGTCTTTGCCGGCCTGCTCCCATGCCTTGCGATTTTCCTCCACCGCATCAAGAGCACGTCCTGTCAAAAACTCCTGTTCCTCTTTTATGCTGAAAAGTTTAAAATCAGGGGTTAGTACAGTAGAAGCCGGCCCGA
>SKTJ01000082.1 GCA_007122565.1 Syntrophomonadaceae bacterium
TATAGCAGTGTATTTTGATGGGTCTTAAGATTTAATTAAAATTTAATGTTAGAGGTGTTGACAATTATCTAATTCTTTAATACAATACACTTACTGAGCGCACGCTAAGTAGGAGGGAGGTAGAGGATGAAAGAAGTTCAGGGCAACTCCCCACTAAAAGACGAACCGGTTATTGATCGCAAAAAGGAGATTATTAAAACGGCTACCGTCCTTTTTTACGAGCAGGGCTATGATAACACTCCAACGCGAGAGCTGGCCAGGGCTGCTGATCTAAGCAATGCGGGAATTTACTATCATTTTAAGGATAAGGAGGATATTCTTTTCCATATTCTTTTTGACTCGGTGAACAGGCTCCTGGAAGCGCTTAATGCCGCGATTAAACCCGATAATGACCCGGAGCAAAACTTAAGGCAAATTATTGAAAATCTCCTGTCCATGGTACTGGAAAGCAGAATGGAGATCGGGTTGCTGATCAAGGAGAGTGAGCGTTTAAACCTTGAGCAGATTAAGATTATTAATGAGAAAAAAAATAATGCCCTATACTTAGTAAAAAATGAAATTTCCAAGCTTCAGGAAATGGGGAGACTGAAGAGTATAAACACCAATATTGCCGCCTTTTCTATTATCGCCATGACGAACTGGTCATATTATTGGTACAATCCCGGCGGTCCGTTAAGCATTCCGGAAGTGGCTGCGGAAATGGTAAAGCATTTCTTCGCCGGTATCCTCAAATAAAGCAAATACAGTGTAACCACGAATTAGCCCGCGATATATCAGCAGTGGTATTCCAAGTCAGTTACGTTTGGAGGTAGTTATGATGTCGGGCAGTATTAGCGGCAAAGGCAAATCACCTGGAAAACTGTTTAAGGACCTTTTTAAAGGGAGGGAATTAAAAGCTTTACCTTTTTTTCCACTGGCACAAAAATTTGCCGCCAAGGTGGGGCAGGTTGACCCCCAGCTCATGTGGGCCGACCCTGCGGCGATGGTCAATTCTCTGTTAACTGCAAAGGAATTATGTGGTTTTGACACCCTGACAACAAACATCGATTTCACCGGATGCGAGGCAAATAATGCGCTGCAGAAGCAGGAAAGGGCAGGTGTGGCCCTTGAGGTAACACAAAGACTCAAGCATATGCTGGGGGACGGTACGGTATTGGGGTGTATGGCGGAAGGGCCCTTTACCCTCTCTGGGGGCCTCAGCAGCAGCGGCGTATGGGAAGGAGCAAAAAGCTTTATTGAGGCACGGGACTATCTGTTGCAGCAAGTCAAATTAATGGGAGAAAGCAGGATTGACTACTTCATATTACACGAGGACGGTTTAAACATTCCGGAAAATGCCTTGACAGAGTATCTGGAACAGACCAGACCAATTTGGAATGCCCTGCGTTACTACGATGTACAGCCTATTTTGGCCCTGAAAGGTTCCCCTCCCCATATCATCGATACCTTTGCGCCGGACGTGAGCGGTATTGCCATCATGGATAATATTTTTGAACTGGATCTTGGATGGCTTAGCCGCATTGCTGAGCAGAAAAGAATTTGTATTGGCCTGTCGTTGCCGGAAGCAGTATTTACGGGCAGCCTGGACATCCTGGAAACGATCCTCACCCGGATAGCTGAACATTTTAACCGGCGGAGGATTTTTTTGCTTCCATCAGGCGAAATTCCCGCTGAGACAGAAGTATCTAACATTCAGGATTGTATGAAAAAGCTTGAATAGCAGCCCTTAAGGTGTATTTTTTACACCAACTTTTGCTTATCTGCTATCCAACTACCTACTATCCAACTGTTTTAAGCTTGAAAGGAGGTTTTGTGTAGATGGCATTCTTTATTAATATTGACACGGGAGGGACATTTACAGACGGGTTTTTCACACAGGACGGCGAGCTGCGTGCCGTGAAAGTGTTAACCACGCCCCATGATCTTACTGTCTGCCTCATGGATTGTATTAAAGAAGGTGCAAAAAATTTCGGCCTTTCCCTGGAAGATCTACTGCATAACACCGGAATAATTCGTTACAGCACGACGATTGGCACAAATACAATCATTCAGGGTAGTGGCAGCAAGCTCGGACTTATTGTCTCCAGGGGGTTTGAAAAAAACCTGTATGGCACTGAACTGGGTGATGATGCCCCCATTCTGGCGTTAGTTTCCCCGGATATGATTGAGGGGATCAGCGGTTCCATTGGCAATGACGGTGTTGAAGAGACTCCCCTGGACAGGGAAGATCTTCTGATCCGGGTTCAGTCCCTGATTGAGCGGGGAGCTCAGGCAATCGTGATTAGCTTAAGAAATTCCTATCTCAGTCCGCTGCATGAGCAGCAGGTTAAGGCCTGGGTAAAAGAGGAATTTCCCCGTTACTATCTCAGTGCACCCACTTTGCTCCTTTCCGGTGAAATCAGCGATCGTCCCGGGGAAGCCCTGCGCACGCATACAGCTGTAATCAACGCTTATATACACCGCAGTATGGCCCGCTATCTTTATAAGGCAGAGGAGGACCTGCGGGAAAACTACTTTGAAAAGCCGCTGCTCGTCATGCATAACAGTGGGGGTTTGGCCAGGGTAGCCAAGACGAGGGCGCTGAATACTTATAACTCGGGGCCGGTAGCCGGCCTGGTGGGTACCAATTACCTGAGAGAGCGTTATGGCTTCCGTAATGTGATCAGCACGGATATGGGCGGGACCAGCCTTGATATCGGGATCATTAAGGATGGAGCATTCAGCTTCGAGTTGGAGCCTGAGGTTGCGGGTATTAAGATCAATATGCCGCTGGTGGAGATCGATGCTGTGGGTGCTGCCGGCGGATCCATCGCCCGTGTACAAAACGGCGAGGTGGAAGTGGGACCGGAAAGCGCCGGCTCCCTGCCTGGCCCGGCTTGCTTTGATCTGGGTGGAACGTTGCCTACAGTTACTGACGCCGACCTCATCCTGGGCTTTATCGACCCTGAGTTTTTCCTGGGTGGCCGCATGAAGTTAAACCGTGCCAAGGCCGAGGCAGCGATCAAGCGTGTTATTGCTGACCCCCTGAATATTACGGTGGAACAGGCGGCGGCACTGATTAAGCAAAAAGTGGATGCCAATGTGGCTGCA
>SKTJ01000268.1 GCA_007122565.1 Syntrophomonadaceae bacterium
AACAGAGCCATGGGTTCAAACGATGTTCCCATAATATTAGCCCCAAATATGCTTCCAGCACCCAGTAGTTCCCGCACAATCCCCAGAACTGTCAGGGCCAGGGTAAAGCCTATCCCCACACCCAGCGCATCGATAACGGAACGTCCCAGGGTGTTCTTACGGGCAAAACCTTCTGCCCGGCCCATGATCATACAGTTAACCACGATCAGGGGAATAAAAATTCCCAGAGCATTATGCAAAGCCGGCATAAAAGCATTGAGCACCAGGTCAGTTATGGTAACAAAGGTGGCTATCACCAGGATATAGGCGGGAATACGTACACGGGCCGGGACCACGTTGCGAATGAGGGACACGACAATATTGGAGCAAAGGAGCACAAACATGGCTGCTATGCCCATGCCAAAACCGTTTATTGCCGTTATGGTAACGGCCAGGATCGGACACATTCCCAGCAATTGTACAAAAACAGGGTTTTGTTTAAAAATACCCTTGGAAAATTCTTGCGACATGGTTGTCATCTAGTTTCACCTCCATACTCCTTTGTTATTTCAAGGCGTCAAAAACCGCTGCAATGATGCCATCACTACTGGCAGTAGCACCGGAAACGGCATCAATTTCCACACTCTGGGCATCAAGGATGCGGTTGATTGTATCTTCCTCAGCAATATCCCAGAAAGAAGCAGTATCATTTTGTTCTAGAACAACAATCTCCGTAATTGCCCCGCCGCTTACGGTTACCTCCACTGTAATATCGCTCGCAAAACCAGCTGCCGTGCCAGTATAAGTTCCGTCACCAACAGCAGCAATATCGACTTCCATGCTTTCCACTTCAAATCCCAGGAAGTTTTCACCGATTACGTCTGTAACCCGCCGGATGGAGTTTGTAAGGCCGCGCAGTGTAACTGTCGCTCCAGACCGGGTATCAATGTCCTGCCCCACGGCAATGGGATCATTGAAGTTCAGGCCCACAATATTTTGCTGCCATTCTTCCGATTCAATAAAAGTGCCGATGCCGGGTGTTTCCGTATGTGAGGAAACACTAATCCCGATAATATCTCCGTCTTTGTCAACTCCCAGGTTATAGCGGATCGGATCGTCACCGTAACCGCTTGCTTTTACCTGACCTACAACCCCTATAAGATTACCGGCACTATCGTAGCAAATAAAATAATCCTCACCATCGATGACCTCTTCATCAATCTTTTCCACGTCCGGGAAAAACCTTCCCACCGTTTCCATGAACTCCGCTTGGGCCCGGGTCTCAATAATTGGTCCGGTCCAGGCATTAATACCGGCCAGGAGGCCGCCACAAAGAGCACCGATGACTAAAAGTACCACAGCCATTTTCACACTATCACGCATCGCTCTGCTTCACCTCCCCAAATCTCTTCGGTAAAGTCAGGTTATCAATAAGCGGGGTAAGGCTGTTCATTAAGAGAATGCTGAACATGACCCCCTCGGGGTATGATCCGAATAAACGGATAACCATGGTAATCAAACCACAGCCCCCGCCGAAAATAAGCTTTCCAACCGGAGTAACGGGTGAAGTAACCATGTCCGTTGCCATGAACAATGCCCCTAAAAGAACACCTCCGGCCAACACATGGTAGAGTCCCATATTAAAGCCACCGTCAAACAGGCCAAAAACAAAAACGAGTGCGATAAAAACTCCGGGGATTCTCCAGTCAATGTGGCCCCGGTGATAAAGCCAGATACCGCCGATAATCAGGGCAAGTGCCGAGGTCTCACCAAGGCTCCCTGATACGGTTCCGATAAAAAGATCTCCCAGTGAAGCAGCCTTGGTGGCAAGAGGGGTGGCCTCCGTCACTATATCGGCAGCAAAATTAAAAGGTGTCGGTTTAATCCAGACATCACCTGCAATATGAGCTCCCCAGGAGACAACCAATACAGCCCGCCCAACCAGCGCCGGATTAAAAATATTATTCCCAACACCACCAAATAGGTGTTTACCGATTCCAACTGCCACTACCGAACCAATAACCACCACCCACCAGGGCGGATCCGGTGGCAACGTAAGTGCCAGTAGCAATCCTGTTACAGCCGAACTTCCATCCCCGAACCAATCCTCTTTACGGACGATCAGCGTTTCCGTAATCATGGCGACAAGCGTGGCGAGAACCATCGTAATCAAAGCACGATAGCCAAAAAGAAAAACCGCCATCAGCGCCACGGGAAAGAGAGCCACCATGACATCCAGCATAACACTCTGGATGTTTTCCGGAGACCTGAGGTGTGGGGATGAAGAAACTACCAGTTTTCTATCCATTATTTCAGCTCCCTCCTCTGCTAACTACTTTTTCCTGCGAGCGCCAATTTCCCCTTTGGCAATACGAATCCACTGTACCAGGGGCCGCTTGGCCGGACAGGTGTACGTACAACAACCACATTCAAAACAATCCATCGCCCCGTATTTTTCTGCCAGCTCGATCTTGTTTTTTTCCGATGCGGAGCCAATAAAATTGGGCATCAGGGCCATGGGGCAGACTTCCAGGCACTTCCCGCATTTGATACAGGGATCGATGGGAAGCTCTTTCACAAATTCCTCCGTTAAAAGCAGCACCCCCGAGGTTCCCTTGATTACAGGCACCTCATCAGTGGCCTGGGACAACCCCATCATGGGACCTCCCAGAACCAGCTTGCGGACATCTTCAGTCATTCCGCCGCACTGTTCGATCAAATCTTTTACCAGGGTGCCGTTGCGCACGATTAGGTTTGCCGGCTCCTTGATTCCCGGCCCGGTTATGGTGACTATCCGCTCATAGAGGGGTTTGCCCAGCTTAATCGCCTCTGCCAGGGCCACTGCAGTCCCACCGTTCTGGTTTACCACATTAACAGCCATGGGCAGCGCTCCCGGAGGCACCTCCCGGCCCGTTGTGGCCTTGATCAACATTTTTTCCGCTCCCTGGGGATACTTGGTGTGCAGGGAGTGAAGCTCAATGTCATATTCCCCTTTTCCTTCAGCTACCGCTTTCCCCATGCTCGCCAGGGCATCGGGCTTGTTGTCCTCAACGCCGATTATCCCTTTGGTTGCACCCAGGGCTTTCATAAACGCCTTCAAACCATATACGATATCATCAGCCTGCTCCAGCATTTGCCGGTGATCCGCAGTGAGAAAAGGTTCACATTCAGCCCCATTAATAATCACGGTATCAATCTTTACCTCCGGCGGAGGCGAGAGCTTGACGTGGGTGGGAAAGGTAGCACCGCCAAGGCCAACCAGGCCAAAATCTTTGGCGATTTGCCTGATTTCCTCTGCACTCAACTCCTCCAATGGCTTCTGCGGCTTCATTCCCTCGTCCGGGGTATCCTGTCCGTCATTTTCAATAAAAATGGCAGGCAAAGGGTTACCAAGGGGGTGGTTGAAGGGTTCGATTTTGGTAACCTTGCCGGAAACGCTGGCAAAAATAGCCGCGGAAACAAATCCCTTGGGTTCACCGATTTTTTGACCCATCTTCACTTCGTCACCAACCTGTACTACCGGTTCGCAGGGTGCACCGATATTCTGGTGCAATGATATAATGACCTGCGCCGGCGCGCGGGCGGAAGCGATAGGCTTCCCGGAAGAGAAATCTTTAAAATATCCGGGATGGATACCTCCTACAAAAGTTCTCTCACTCATGCATCCGTTCACCTCTTTAATCCAAAATTTTTAACGCCTCGTAAACCCCTTACCTTGATACCCTCGTAAATCCCTACCAACCAAACTATAAGTTCGTTATCTTCCTTTTAAAATCCTTCCTTCAATCGCCGTTTTAAGAAATATTTTACCTTATGGGACCATTGAAGGGTAAATAGCCAGAATAAAGCAAATAATCCGGCACATATCTCCATTTACGCGTGTTTAAATCAACCCCTCAGCTGCACCCGCAGGGCATTGGACGGGCAGGCACACAAAAGGACCGCCCCAACACTATTCAACCTACTTCCCCGTCTGCCAACTATCCAGGAAATCCGGGCCGAAACCATGGGTGTCTGTCGTCCGGTTTTTTTCGCACCCTTTGGTTATTTTATAAGCAGAAAACCTTGCTTAATTCCTTGATTATTATAAGGCATTTAACCAAAAAAAGATAGACCTGCTTATCTCCTCCCATCCCTTATCTTACCATTTTTACCCTAACTTTTACATATAAAAAGACTGCCCTTTTGGACAGCCTTTTTGCTTTTTGCATATTTGTTTGTTTAGGAATACTCACGGGGAAGAAAAGTAGCGCAGTCCGTTTCTTCTGTATCTGACGCCTGAGGAGGCTGGATTTCGATGGTTTCAGCCATACATTGATTACCATTGTTCCAGTAATTACAACTATCAACTACACATTTAACCCGGCTAATCGGATTCTCAATACGGTTAATGCGATTATGATGCGTCATCTTCACACCTCCTTTTATCTAAGCAGTAGTGGGACCTACTGCTATAGTTTGACCTTCTTTGTGGAGTTTATGAAAATGCGCTCATCTTTATTTGCACCAGGATCATGAGACCTTTACTGACAGACCACCGAAAAATCCTGAACGGTAGGAGATCTGCAGCTTATTAGCCTCGAAACTATTGGCTACATAAACATTAAGATTACCCTCATCATAACGATCGAATTCGTCCTTGTTATCAGGTTCACCTGCAACCACGGCAGGCTTAGCAGAAAAACCTGCTCAGCCGCCGCTCATCACCATTTTTACAATTACGGAACTGGTATTTTGCTTATGGCGCAGATATTCCCGGGCCTGCGGTGTTATTTCAACAATCATTAGTTCCACCTCCTTTGATTTATTAATCATACTATTATATAATTACGCTGTCAATAGATTAATTTAAGGCCGTACAATATTCAAACGAAATTTCGAATTTTTTTAAGAACCAAAAGGCTTGCCCGGACGTCGAAGTGTACAAGAGGCAAGAAGCAAGATGCAGGAAGCAGGAGGAAAAAAGGATTGGTTAGAAAGAAAGGTTGGAATGTTGGAAAGAAAAAGTGAACCTGGGAAAACCGGATTCCAGCCAAACAGTTCAGGCTCGATCATAACCGGGTAGCTGTATACCTGAGCAGACAACCATGAAACTTCGCTTCACCATCAGAAAGATGAAAACACTTGGCGAGGATGTTCGCGGGCGGACAGAGTCGTCCGCCCCTACTTTCGCCTTTCTTGCTTCTTGTTTCTTGAACGTAGGGGCGGCTTCCCACAGCCGCCCGTGAATGAGGGTTATGATGTGGAAAACAAATAATGCGACAGAGAGAACCGTCCCCTGTCGCATCTAATTTCGACAAATGATAATATTGGTATGTTTTACAACTAATGGCCCCTTTCTTTTTATACGGTAAATGTTATAATTTATAGAAAATGAACATCCCCAATTTATAACAGAGTTTTATCCGGAAAGGATACCAGGTTATTATATGCTTAAGTACATAAGAATCAAGCCGCTCACCGCTATGCTCCTGATCGTAATGCTCCTAATAATGTCCTGGGGTACACATCCCCTCGCCTTTGACGGAGGCGGGGAAGCTTATGTCGACCCGGAAATCCTTATGTACCTGGAAGTGGAAGAGTACGTACCTATCATTGCTTTTTTTGCCGATCCACTAAACCCAGAGGTACCAGGCCACCGGGACGATGCAGGGAAGGGATCGGCTGCATCTGTGGTAAACTCGCTGCAGGAACGAACCCACGCAAGCGCGGCGGGTGCAAAAAACATCCTCAATGATGAGATTGAATTGGGCAACATTAAAGAATACCGTTCCCTCTGGATCGTCAATGCCTTTGCCGCCCAAATTAACAAAGCAGGCCTGCAGCGCCTGGCCGGACTGCCACAGATAGAGAAAATCCGTTTGGATCGTCCCCTTCCCCTCTTCCCGGGGGCTGTTACTCTGGCGGGTGTTCGGGAGCCTGCTGTGGCAGAGACAACAGAAGCTCCCGAGACGGGAACCTCTCCCTGGAACCTGGAATTGATTAACGCCCCTGCTGTCTGGCAGGAGGGAATTACGGGAAAAGATATAGTCGTTGCCATCATGGATACGGGGGTTGATCCCCATCATCCTGCGCTGCAGGAAAAATATCGCGGCCATCTTCCCGGTCACAGCGATAGGACAAGCTGGTTCGACGTAACAGATCCAACCCCTGGTATTGCACCGGAAGGACCGCGCGACCCGTACGGTCACGGCACCCACGTGGCCGGCATTATTCTGGGCGGCAGCCCGCAGGAACCCCTGGGGGTAGCTCCCGGAGCTCACTGGATCGGAGTGAATATCTTCGAAGATGGTACCACCTGGGACTCTCATATCACCCAGGCGTTCCAGTGGCTGTTGGCTCCCAACGGCGATCCTGCTAATGCTCCCCATATAGTAAATGCTTCCTGGGCTTCCCGCCCTGAATACGTGAGCGATTACCTGCAGTGGGAAATCCTGCATAAGCTGGAGCAGGCAGGCATTTTTGTTGTCTTCGCGGCAGGGAATAACGGTTATGAGGGTCCGGGAAGCCCTGCCAGTTATCCCCATGCTTTCAGTGCAGGCGCCCTGAAAAAAGAGGGAGATACAGTCCATATCGCCCCCTTCAGCAGCCGTGGACCTGTCAATTGGCAGGGTATGGATTATATCAAACCGGAGATTACTGCACCCGGGATGAATATCCGTTCCGCCTGGCTAAACGAAGGATATGCTGTTTTAGACGGGACATCCACTGCCGCCGCCCATGTATCCGGCAGTGCTGCCTTGCTGCTGGAGTCCCGCCCTGATATCACACCGGCTGAAATTGGCTACAGTTTTAAGCAAACAGCGAGCTGGGATAATGCTTGGAGCACCCTGGGAGAGAGACCTAACGGCACGTACGGCTATGGGTTGCTGGACGCTGCCGCCGCCATACGTTTTAAGACTCTTGCCGCGCCGGAGCTGCTTTTTTATGATAATGCCGACGAGGGGATTATGAACTGGAGCACATCCCCCCGTAATCCCTGGAAAATCACGCGGGAAAAAGTATATGACGGGGAATTTGCATTCGCCGATTCTCCCTGGGACCTGTATCCGGACAACACCTCATCATGGCTGGCATTAAGCGAGCCCATCTCCCTGGGCGGTTATTACGACCCTGTGCTCAGCTTCAAGAATTACTACGACCTGCCCCGGGGAGAAAAACGGGAAGACGATCATGCTACTGTGGAGATCTCCACAGACGGCAGGAACTGGGTACGTCTCTACCGTTTTTCCGGAAATAGCGAAGGATACGTGGAGAGCATCCTCCCCCTTAAGCTGCCCGCTGAAGCCGATCAACTTTTTCTCCGCTTTAGTCTGCAAAGTAACGGTAACGGCCCGGGTGTGGGGTGGTATATTGATGAAATTACAATCACAGCCCGGCCCCGTCCCCTTACGGAGCTGGAAGAGTTAATTCTAATACCGGAAAGAAACATATTAGGAGTCAGAGAAGATACCACAGTGAAGGCCGAAGCTTATTTTAGTGAGACACACTCCCGCCCCCTGGATCCCACCCTGCTGGATTGGCATTCTTCCAATACGGCAGTAGCGCAGGTGGAAAACGGAACGGTTACAGCTATCGCAGCAGGAGAGACAGAGATCAGCGGGCAATTTGCCGGCCGCACAGCACAGTTCCGCCTGGAAATTCTGGAAGTGCCGGACCCTGTGGCCGTCCCACCTCCCGGCACTTATATAAACGAGACCACCGTGAAGCTGGAAGGAGAACCGGGCACAAAGATCTTTTATACCCTGGATGGCAGCGAGCCGGATCAGGAAAGCACCCTTTATAAGGAACCACTGGAGATTACGGAAACAACCGTGCTTAAAGCCCGCACTTATTTGGATGGCATTCCCGGGGATACGGCAACCTTCCCTTATACCATTGCGGAGGGAAGCACCGTGAGCGGTTCGCTACAATTGGAGCAACGTTCATTCACAACTGAAGATATGGAAGCATATATTGTCTGCCGCACGGAAGGAAACCGATATAATATTACCTTAATGGACAAAGAAGGATTATTTAGGGTGGAATTGCCCCTGGGCCGTTATCAACTGGTTGCAAAGCGGCCTCAGTATCTTGCCACGGTTACCTCCTTTGAGTTGACCGAACAAGTTCCCTTTACCCTTCCTCCAGTGCTCCTTTATATCGGGGATATCAATAACGACAACCGCATTGATTTGACCGATCTGGCTCTTTTGTCCCTCGCCTACGGCACCACCGCGGGAGATGAACACTGGGATCCCCGGGCCGACTTGAACAGTAACAACCGGGTGGATAATACGGACCTTACCATCCTCACCCGGAACTACGGCAAAAGCACACCAAACATTCCGTAAAAAGATAGTCAAAAGTAGATAGTAGATAGCTGGTAGCTGGTAGCTGGTAGAAGGTAGAAGGTAGGAAAAGCAAGCGACTTTAAATATCACTAACTGCGTGCCAGTTTTGCGCAGGACTTAAGAGTTTAGGTCTAAAATGACATGCTAAAAAGTGAATCAGTAGCGGGCAGCTTCCCACAGTTGTCCGTTATCTTTTTTCGTTGTCTGTCCGGCACACTAAGATCCGACTTCATAACACACGCGCAACCCTGCTCCCCTTTGGACAGAGTCTTCCGCCCCTTGTGATTTTTCTTCGCCTTTCTTGCTTCTTGTTTCTCGAACATAGGGGCGGCTGCCCACAGCCGCCCGTGAATGAGGATTATGTTGTGGAAAACAAAAAATGCGACAGAGAGAACCGTCCCCTGTCGCATCCGTGGCAGGGATTTTTCCTTTCGTCTTTCTTGCTCCTTGAAATCCCTTGCCAGTGGCGGGGAAAACGTATAAAATTATGACAGACACCGATTTATTTACTCGTTACCACCCATGGGAAAGTCTGAAAGTCACCCTGTTTGCATAACGTTTTTTGATCATTGACTTTCGACTTTGGACTATATTTTTCAAACGGGAGGCATGCCATGCCGGCCAATCTGACACCACAATATCATGCTGCAGAGGATGCTTTTCGCAGGGCCGTTACGGTTGAAGAAAAAATTGAAGCCCTGCAGGAAATGCTGGCCGTTATTCCCAAGCATAAGGGAACGGACAGGTTGCAGGGCGACATCAAGAAGCGGCTTGCCAAGCTAAAAGAAGAAGGGCAGCGGAAAAGCAAGTCCGGTGGTTACAACCCTTTTCATGTAGAGAAACAGGGCGCCGGCCAGGTGGTCCTGGTGGGCTATCCGAACACAGGGAAATCATCCCTGGTAGCCGCCCTCACCCGGGCAAAATTAAAAATTGCTGATTACCCCTTTACTACGGCAATCCCCGCTGCAGGAATGATGCCCTACGAAGACATTCTTATTCAATTAGTGGACACCCCACCCCTCACAGCCGAGGGTATGCCCGCGGGATTACTTAATACGCTGCGTGGCGGTGATCTTTTATTGCTGATTATAGATGCAGCCAGCCCCGATTGCCTGGAACAGCTTGAAGAGATGCTATCCCTTTTGCGGGAGAAAAAAGTGATCCGGGAGCAAAACACCGGCTTGAAAGAGATGGGAGCTTCGGAGAAACAAGAGATGAAAACGGAACCGGAAGTGGAAGACGAATACGGCAGAAGGTTTCTCCCTTATCTGGTAGCAGCGACCAAAATGGACCACGCTGAAAGTTTGGAAAACATGAAGATCCTCAGGGAACTGATGCCCAACCTCACATTAAACACAGTTTCCACAGAAGAAAGGGAACTGCTGGATTCTCTCAGGGAAGCAACCTTCCATGCGCTGCAGATTATCCGTATCTTCACAAAGGCGCCGGGAAAGCCTGCGGATATGGAAACACCCTTTGTTTTGAAAAAGGGAGGGACCATCCTTGACTTGGCCTTCAGCATCCACCGTGACTTTCCCAATCGTCTCAAAAATGCCCGTGTTTGGGGTTCATCCCGCTTCGACGGGCAGACCGTATCGCGCGACTACGTCCTGGAGGACAGGGACATTGTGGAATTGAACGTCTAAGTTTAATTTAATATAATACATTTAATAAGTCACGGGCGGTTTGAACTCCCCCACGGCTTTTTTTATTCCATAAAAAAATGTAACAACTCATGTGGGCGGGTCGGCAAAGGCAAACACTGTATCATTAACTTGAGACCGGGGTTTTCGAACAGGTATCCTGCACCCCGCTGCAAATTTTACCTGAGTAATTACAAAAAAATTTTTCTTACAGGAAGGAAATTTTTATAGGGATGTAGAATAAGATAAAAGAGATGATTTTAATCCACATTAAAAAAGAACACTTCCCCCCTTGGGGTGAAATTGTTCGAAGGGAGAGTAAGCAATGAAAAGAAATATTGTGGTCATTGACGAAGAAAAATGCAACGGCTGCGGTGAGTGCGCCCCTGCATGTCACGAGGGAGCCATCCAGATCATTGATGGCAAAGCCCGCTTGATCGCTGATAAACTATGTGATGGGTTGGGCGACTGTCTTGGAGAATGTCCCGAAGGGGCGATTACGATTGAGGTGCGGGAAACAGACCCATACGATGAGGAAGCAGTACAAAAACACCTGGCGAATATTAAAGGTGAAGTAACACCTTGCTCTGCAGACTCAATGGAGGATAACCTGCCCTGTGGTTGCCCTTCTTCCCAGGTAAAATCAATTACATTAAACGAGACAGCAGACTCAGCAGATTCAGATACGGCGTCTCCCAATTGTTTGGGCCACTGGCCGGTGCAACTGACCCTGGTACCGCCCCAGGCAAAGTTTCTGCAGGGTGCAGACCTGTTGATTACCGCCCACTGTGTCCCTTTCGCATTTGGTGACTTCCACCGCTCTTTACTCAAAGGAAAGGCTGTGGTGATAGCCTGCCCCAAACTTGACGACGTGCAGGCACACCTGGAAAAATTGGCTGAGATCTTTAAAACAGCTGATATCAGAAGTGCAAACGTTGTTTATATGGAAGTACCCTGCTGCTCCGCTTTAAAGCGTGTTGTGGAAATGGCAATTGACTATTCCGGGAAGAAAATCCCGCTGCAAGAGACGGTAATCAGCACCTCTGGTGAAATTATTAGTAAGTAACTGTTTTGAAAATGGGGAAAATAGTTGGAAGGTTGGAAGGTTGGAAAGGAAAAGATTAAACCGGGAAAAGCCGAATATCCAGCCATTTTTATTCTGAAGGTGCGCTACCGCAGGCGGCATAAGTGCGACAGGGGACGGTTCTCTCTGTCGCATTTTTTGTTTTCCACAACATAATCCTCATTCACGGGCGGCTGGGGTTGCCGCCCCTACGTTCGAGAAACAAGAAGCAAGAAAGGCGAAAGAAAAATCACAGACACCCGTAGGGGAAGACGACCCTGTCCGCCCGCGAATATCCTCGCCATGTGTTTTCATCTTTCTGATGGCGAAGCGGAGCTTCATGATTGTCTACTCAGCTGCAAGAAACCAAACTCATCCTGGGTTGCAGGGTTGCCTGTGAGTAACCGTTCAGGCTCGGTCAAAAGGCTTTGCCGGACCGGG
>SKTJ01000206.1 GCA_007122565.1 Syntrophomonadaceae bacterium
AGCTGGTTCAGGCGGAGGCCCTCTGGTGGGAACTGGCTACCCTGGTTACCATTATGCTCCTGGGCCACTGGGTGGAGATGCGCTCCATTGTTCAGGCGCAGGGTGCATTACAGGAACTGGCAAAACTTCTCCCTGATACCGCTGCACGCATCACTGATGATGGCGAGGAGAAAGTTGCGGTAAGCGAACTCGAGGACGGGGACATCGTATTGGTTCGCCCGGGCGAGAAAATTCCTGCGGATGGAGTGTTGCGGAAGGGAAAAAGCGATGTAAACGAGGCAATGATTACCGGCGAGTCGCGGCCGGTGAAAAAAACAGAAGGTGACGAGGTCATTGCAGGCACTATTAACGGCGAAGGTTCGCTCCACATCGAAGTTACGGGTACTGGGGAGAACACCAAGCTGTCCGGCATCATGCGGCTTGTGGCCGATGCACAGATGTCCAAATCCAGGGCGCAGAATCTGGCTGATCGCGCCGCCCAGCTTCTCACCGGCGTAGCCATTTTCGCCGGTGTGCTTACTTTAGTTGTGTGGCAGTTTATCGGTATGCCCATCAATTTTACTATCGTTCGGGTTGTAACCGTTCTGGTCATTGCCTGTCCCCATGCGTTAGGGCTGGCCGTACCTCTGGTCGTGGCCATCTCTACAACGTTGGGAGCAACAAGTGGACTTTTGGTGCGGGATCGGCGTGGCTTTGAGGAAGCTCGCACCCTCGACACCGTGATATTTGACAAGACCGGTACATTAACGTTGGGTGAGTTTCGGGTCGTTGACATGTCCATTGCAAACGGCGTTTCGGAGGAGGATGTACTGCGGATTGCTGCAGGAGTAGAGTCGGAGTCTGAGCATCCTATCGCCCTGGGTATTGTGAAAACAGCGGAAGACCGGGGGATCGAAATCCCTGCTGCCGACGAGTTCCGGGCTCTGACAGGCAAAGGCGTAGCAGCTACTGTAGATGGCATTGAGTATCACATGGGCGGTCCTGCGCTTCTTAAAGCGGAAGATGCGGAAGTATCTCCGGCACTTAGTAAGGCATCCAAGGAAGCCGCCGAACGTGGTCAGGCTTCTATCTACCTCCTCCGTAACGGCACAGCGATCGCTGTATTCGTGGTGGCGGATGCCATCCGTCAAGAAAGCAGGGAAACTATTCTAACTCTCCACAAAATGGGTATTAGGGTGGCAATGCTGACAGGTGACGCGCAGGCTGTGGCTAACGCCGTAGCTGAGGAGCTTGGGATTGACATGGTCTTTGCCGAAGTGCTTCCTGAGGACAAGGCCTTAAAGGTAAGAGAGCTCCAGGAAAATGGAAAGAAGGTGGCTATGGTTGGAGACGGGATAAACGACGCGCCTGCCCTGGCCACTGCTGACATCGGGATTGCTATTGGTGCAGGAACAGACGTGGCCGTGGAAGCCGGGCACATCGTTCTCGTGAGGTCCGATCCCCGCGATATCCCCCGGATTGTCACTCTCTCTCGGGCTACCTATAGAAAGATGGTACAGAATTTGTGGTGGGCGGCAGGCTACAACATCGTCGCAATTCCCCTGGCTGCGGGCGTGCTTATTGGGTGGGGCATCCTCCTTACACCCGCTGTGGGTGCTGTTCTCATGTCGGCGAGCACAGTGATCGTGGCAATTAATGCTCAACTGCTGAGGCGGGTAGTACTCTAGCCGTCCATCAAAGTCCCCGCATAGCCTGCTGCTTCAATATAATCGCAACGCAAGTAAAGCAATAAGCGTATTTTTGAACTCATACCTAACTGTTCAAAAATCCTGAAGACAACAGCTTTGATGATTTTGACTCTTCAAGAGAAAGGATGGATGTAGAAGACTCCCTACATTATATAATGAATTAAGGATAAACTAAAAATGAACCAAAAGATAATTAGCTGGCAGACAACATAAAGCTCTAAGCGAGGTTTAAAAATATGAAACACGAACTGCCTGATCTACTATATACGTATAACGCGCTTGAACCGTACTACGAGGAAAGGACCTTGCGCCTGCACCACAGTGCCCACCACAAGGCCTACGTGGACGGCTTGAACAATGCCGAAGCTAAACTGCTCGACGCCCGAGAAAAAAGTGATTTCTCCCTGCTCAAACATTGGCAAAGAGAAATCGCCTTTCACGGTTCCGGGCATATCCTGCACAGTATCTTCTGGACAAATATGACACCCGGTGGCGGTGGGCCGGCTGATGGGGCCGTTACCCAGCGGATCAAAGCTGATTTCGGAAGTCTCGCCGCCTTCAAAGGCCAGTTTTCTGCTGCTGCTGCGGGGGTGGAGGGCTCTGGGTGGGCCCTGCTCTGTTGGAATCCGCTGTTTGGCAAACTGGAGGTTCTCACGGCGGAGAAGCACCAAAACCTGACCCAGTGGGGGGCAATCCCCTTGCTGGTCCTCGATCTTTGGGAGCATGCCTATTATTTGCAGTATCAAAATAAACGGGCCGCGTTTATTGATGCTTGGTGGAACCTGGTCAACTGGGAAGACATAAACACCCGCTTTGCCGGTGCTGGACAGCGATAACAGTAGCGGCAAGCAGTAGCGAGTAATGGGGCTGGGCTGGTTATCCGGCAGCAGGTTATACCTGTGGGACCATCATTTATTAATTTGGTTCCATAGGTATTTTTAGATTGTTATTATCCTGGGGAGCGTGGTGGAAGCTGATATTGCGATCCTCAAATTGAACACTGCCCACTGCTTTTGCCATTATACTCCTGGCTGGTGCACTGAGAAAATGTTGTGTTTTTAGTAACAGGGGAGCAAAGAGATCTAAATTAACAATTCCCATACCTAAAAAATAAAAGGAATATCGTGTTAACTGAAGAATTATTAAAGGAGATAAAGCTGGAAAGCTGCCCTGCGCCCTGGACATCGCTGAGGAGTGATACGATAAGTTTAAGGCATTTTATTAAATTGGTAATAGTAAAATTTATCATACTAGGAGCTGAAATAATGGAGAAAAAGCAGCCAAGGCCTGCAGTATTCGAGCATGCCCTATTTAATGAATTTACTACCATGGCTGAAATAAACAGTTACATTAACCCTGAACTGCATGGAAAATACAATACGAA
>SKTJ01000170.1 GCA_007122565.1 Syntrophomonadaceae bacterium
AGGGGTTGCCTTTGCCGACCCGGCCACATTTTAAACTCGCTTCGCTCAGACACTAAAATGTGGAAACCCCGGTCCGGCAAAGCCCTTTGATCGAGCCTGAACGGTTTCTCACAGGTAATCCTGAACCCCTTCGCGCTATTTTCAAGAGAGCTGAGTAGTTACCTCCTTTTTCGGGCCTGATAACATTTTGTACAACCAAGTTTACTTCGTATTTTACTGTAAATGCAAATATTTCGCAACAATTTAGCATTGGCAAGTTCTTATATGGAAATAATATGTTTTGTTTTGAAAGAATAACTAATATCAAACATAAACACCTGTATTGACAAAAATATCCTTAGTGTGTATCATAAATGCAACCAAGTTGCAATAAGATAACTTATGACTTTATGTATAAGGGGGTATATATAACTTGAAAATGAAGCGTAGTCTTGACGCACTGTTAAAAATTGTAATCGTTATTTGTTTTTTCAGTGTTTTGCTGCTCAATGGATGCAGTCCCGCTACATCAGAGCAATCAGAGCAACCGGACTCAACACAAATACAAATAGAAGAACAGGGAAAACAGGATATTGAGGCTACTGTTCCGGAAGAGGAAAAAGTGAAAGTGGTAGCTACAATTTTCCCTTTAGCTGATATTGTGGACCAGGTAGGCGGTGAACTTGTGGAAGTAAACGTGCTGCTTGGGTCAGGTGCCAGTCCTCATACCTTTGAGCCTACAGTGGAACAGGCCCGGTTTGTAACTGATGCGGATCTGGTATTTTTTATTGGCGGAGGCCTGGATGACTGGGCGGTGAGGCTGGCAGAAGCAGCGGGAAATGTCGGGTTGGTGGCCATGATGGACGCCTCGGAAGACTGGGTTCTGGATTATGATCCGATACACCTGGATGAGGAGCATGACCATGACCATGACCATGATCACGGGCACGAGCATGATGATGACGATCATGACCATGATCACCACCACGGGCCGCACGATCCCCATATCTGGTTGGATCCGATGATTGTCAAAGATGTTATTGCACCCCTGATTGCCGGGCAGTTGCAGGAGGTCTATCCCCAGGGCAGCGAGGTTTTCCAGGAAAACCTCGCTCGCTTTCAGGATGAACTGGATCTGCTCAACCGGGAAATAGCCGAGGCAGTGGGGTCATTTCAGCAAAAGCGTTTTATTTCATATCATTCAGCCTGGAATTATTTTGCCTGGCGTTATGGGCTGGAGGAAGTAGCAGCCGTGGAAGAGTTCCCCGGTAAAGAGCCCTCAGCGAAATGGATGGCGGAACTTGTGAAGCTGGCTGCCGCTAATAATATCCAGGTGATTTTTGCAGAACCGCAGCTGGGAGGTAATGCGGCCCAGGTAATTGCCGAAGAAATTGGCGGAGAAGTACTATTACTCGATCCGTTGGGAGGCAAAGGGGTTAGGGAAAGAGAAAGTTATGTAGAGCTGATGCGCTACAACTTGAAAATATTAACTGAAGCCATGCGCTAGTCAATATCCTGGAAATGAAAAAAGTTGGAAAGTTGGAAAGTTGGAAAGGAAAAGAGAAACCTGGGAAAAGCAAACAAGGTGGTATCTGAGTGATGTCCCGTCAACCTGTGGTCAAAACTATTAATCTGTGTTTCTCCTTTAACGGGCAGGAAGTCCTGAAGAATATAAATCTGGAAATAACAGCTGGTGAAATGGTGGGGATTATTGGCCCAAATGGAGCCGGTAAAACAACTTTGCTGCGCCTCCTGCTGGGATTGCTTAAACCGTCTTCCGGTCATGTGGAATTGTTTGGCCTGGGGCCCGATAAAATGGGGGAAAAAAGAGATGCTGTGGGGTATATGCCCCAGCGGACCAATTTTGACCGGAATTTCCCCCTTTCTGTTTTGGATGTGGTGAAAATGGGCTTGGTTACCTCCAGCGTGTTCGGGCGTCCCTTTTCCCGGGGGCATTTGGAAAAAGCGAAGCTGAGCCTGGAAAAAGTGGGGCTTCTTTCTCTTAAAGATAAGCATTTTGGGGAGCTATCGGGGGGGCAGCAGCAACGGGCTTTTCTGGCCCGGGCTCTTTGCAAGGAGCCTGCTCTTTTAATCCTCGATGAGCCCAATACAGGCCTTGATCTGCCTACCCAGTATCACTTTTTTTCGCTGCTGCAAGAGTTGCAGCAAGCTGAAAATCTTACGGTGGTTATGGTTTCGCATGACTTGGCGGTCATTGCCCGCTATGCGAATAAGTTAGCGTGCATTAATAGAGCGATGCATGTGCACGGAACACCTCCGGAGGTTTTAAACAGCCCTCTTTTAGAAAAAGCGTACCGCTGCGAGTATGAAATCCTATTTGGGCGGGAAAGGGGATAACAGTTGGAAATTTTTACTTACGGTTTTATGCAAAGAGCTTTTCTGGCCGTAACGATGGTGGGGCTGCTTTGCTCTACCCTTTCCTTTTTTGTGGTTTTGAACAAGCTCTCTTTCATGGGTGCCGGAATTTCCCATGCCATCCTTGGAGGGATTGCCATTGGGGTATTAACCGGTATTAATCCTCTATACAGCGGAGGGATTTTTGCCGTTTTTATTGCGTTATTAATTGGCTATATGAGCAAGTACGGTAAAATACAGGAAGATACACTGATCGGTATTTTTTTCTCCAGTGGCATGGCCCTGGGTATTACATTAATCAGCTTTAAGGAAGGTTTTTTCCCTGAACTGTTTAGTTTTCTTTTTGGTAATGTTCTGGCTGTATCATGGGATGATCTGCGCTTTCTTGCAGTTGTGATGGCAGTAGTCTTTCTGTTTGTCGTCGTTTTCTTTAAAGAACTTTTGACCATCTCCTTTGATGAAGAACTGGCCAAGGCGAATGGGCTGCCTGCGACGGCCCTTTACCTGGGGTTGTTGGTGGCCCTGGCCCTGACAATTATCGTCTCCGTGAAGGTGGTGGGAGTGGTTCTCTCATCGGCTTTGCTGGTCATCCCTGCAGCAGCGGGTTTTCGCTTCAGCAAAAACTACCGTTTCATGCTTCTTTTTTCCATTCTGATCGGTCTGTTCAGCGGTTTTTCCGGCCTGACCCTTTCTTACTTATACAATATTCCCTCAGGTGCGGCGATTGTTTTATTTGCGGCAGCTGTTTTTTTCATTTCTTACCTTAACCTTGTTTTGAGTAAACTGCGCCGCAATCGTGGTAAAGAACTACAGTTATAGGCAGGAATAAGGAGCATTTCTGCAGAATTAGTATTACAATACATATAAATGTAATACAATTGGAGGGTATAAAATGTGTATGGAAAAGACACCCTGGGAAAGGGCTGTTGAGTTTCACGGACATGTTTGTATGGGATTGGCCCTGGGTTTCCGGGTGGCCGAGGCAGCGATGGGTGCTTTAGGGAGCATGCGGGATGTGGATGAGCAGATGATTGCTATTGCGGAGAATGACAGTTGTGCTGTGGATGCAATCCAGGTTATCACAGGGTGTACCGTGGGAAAAGGCAACCTGATCCTGCGCGATTATGGCAAACAGGCTTTCACCTTTGCCCTGCGGGAAAAAAAGAAAGCAGTACGGATTACGGAAAAAAGTCCGGCACGACTGAACCAAGAGGCAGTTTCAGCCCTGCGGGAAAAAATTGCTGCCGGAAATGCTTCTGATGAAGATAAAGCCAACCTCAAAGAAATGAGCGACGAGATGGTAAAAGATTACCTTGCCAAACCGCTGGGTGAAGTCTGCTCAGTTACAGAAATAACCTATGATATTCCCGAAAAAGCACGCATCTTCCCATCCGTAACCTGTTTCAGCTGCGGAGAGAAGGTTATGGAACCCCGGGCCCGGCTGCAAGACGGCAAAGCGATTTGTATACCCTGTGCAGGCAACTATGAACGGGGCTGGGGAAAATAACAGCTTTTTAACTACTTTTTCCTGCTCATCAGGAAGCCGGCCACTGCTGCCGTAATAGGGATAGAGATGACTAGCCCGATGCTGCCTGCAATTCCCCTTACAAACTCGGTGGCAATAATATCAAGATTGATGATCTTGAGCCATTCCATTTCATAGCCCATCAGGAGCAGCAGGAGGGGCATGGCACCACCCACATAGGCCAAAACAAGCGTATTGGACATTGTTCCCATGATATCCCGGCCCACATTAAGGGCTGCCCGGGTCAACTTGTAAGGGCCTATGTTGGGATCAACATCACTTATTTCCGACGCTGCGGAAGCTACCGACATCCCCACGTCTGTGACTGCCCCCAGTGAACCGATGATAATTCCGGCAAAAAGAAGGCCCCGAATATCGATGGATTGCTCCATAAAAAAGAGCATCTGTGCTTCCTCGCTGCTGAATCCTGTGAGGTGGGAGATTTCTCCTACCCAGAGAGCAAGGATACCAGCTACGGTAACACCACAGACAGTGCCCACAATAGCAGCAAAGGACTTAGCATTAATACCACCCACAACCAGAAGAATGAAGATAATAATAGCAATTGCAGAAATGGTGGTGACGGGGATAGGTTCATAACCTGCAAGCAGCAGGGGAAGGATTACTTTAAAAATAACAGCACCTGTAAAAACCAGGGTTATGATCGTTTTAAGTCCCTGCATCCTGCCAATAACCAGCAGCAATATGACAAATAGCGCCGCAAGGTAATATAGCCCCCGGTCACGCACAACGTCATGCAGATGGGCCTTTTCCAGCACCCCGTCGGTCACAGTAGCTACCAGGATAATCTCGGTTCCCTCTTCGAGATAGACATTAAGGTACATGTCATCTTCTATATAAGTACTGTCGATCCAAATTAATTCACCTTTAAAGGGGCCGCTTGTCAGTAACACCTCTGCTTCCTGATCCAGCGTGGCAAAAGGATGCACAGAAGCCACATCTTCCACGGAAATCACTTTTCCGCGGAAAAACTCCATTGGTTCCACTTCCCAATCTTCTGCATAAACAGGATTGGCGGAAAAAAGAAAAAATATCAATAATGGAAGAAAAAGCGTCAGGAAGTGTTTCATTTTTTAATTTCACCTCTGCACGAATAGGATTAGTAATTATCATAACACACATTCAATCATGTATAAACAAGAATCGTCGGCGGATTTGGAGGCAAGTATTCAGTAGTCAGGAGTCAGTAGTCAGTAGAAGGGCTAGGGGCAGGAGTCAGGGCAGGAGAAGAGAAGGGCTGGGGGCAGGAGGCAGGGGCAAGAGATAGTAGTCAGTAGTCAGGAGAAGAGCTAGGGGACAGGAGGCAAAAGAACAGGAGTCGGGAGTAGAAGAAAGGATTGACAGGTAGGAGGCGGGCGTTTTATAATTATCTGGAAACAGTTGTATAATACAACTAATTCATATGCCAACAATTTGGGGGCATTAGCAAAGGGTGAGTTTTATTAAATGGATGTGCAGGAAATTCGGCTGATCCGGGAAAGAATGCTTCAATTGCAGCGTAATTTGGGTGGTCAGTTGAAAAGCGATACCAAATGTTGTGGTATTACGGTGGCCCAGTGCCATGCTCTGATGAAGGTGGGGCTAAAGGGGGAGATATCCCTGGTTGAACTGGCAGGCAGCCTCGGCCTGGATAACAGCACTCTCAGCCGGACAATTGACAGTATGGTGCAAGCCGGCCTGGTTGAGCGAAATGCAAATCCACAGGACCGCCGTTATGTGACCATTTCCCTTAGCAGAAAAGGGTTGGCGTTATATAATAATATTGACAGCACTTTTAATGAATATTTTGCCAGTGTATTTGATTTAATACCGGAAGATAAGCGGGGACAGATTTTGGAAAGCTTTACGTTGCTTACGGAAGCTGTTTCTAAATTAGGCAGCCCGGACTGCTACATGGAGGAATCCACAAGGTGAAAGATAAAAAAGACCTACCGGTTATCTGTTGTGAAGGGGAGGCACCGGAATGTGGATGTGGTCCGGCAGAGCAGCAGGAGCAGAACTATGCTGCCGCTGGTTATCCCTGGCAAATCGGGCTGGTAAAAACACCTGTTGGCCCGGTACCCCGGGTTGCTACCGCGTTGGAACGGAAGGACATTGTGGGAGGCTGGAAGGCCCGTTGGGGAATGGGCAGAATGGATTACCGCATCCCGCCGGGGCTGTACGCCGTGGGTGAACCTGATCATAATTCACCTGTCCTCGTATCCGGCAATTACAAACTGAGCTTTGACAGCTTGCGCCGGGAGCTTTCCCCGCTTAACCTCTGGTTGATCATAATCGACACAAAAGGCATTAATGTCTGGTGTGCTGCAGGTAAGGGGAGCTTCGGCACCGCGGAGCTAGTGCAGCGTATTGGCAAGGTGTGCCTGAAGGATCTGGTAGGGCACCGTGAAATAATATTACCCCAACTGGCGGCTCCCGGCGTGTCAGCCCATAAAGTGTTTAAGCAGTCGGGATTCAAAGTTGTCTACGGGCCGGTACGGGCGAGTGATATCCCTGCTTTTCTGCAAATGGGCTGCAAGGCCACCCCCCATATGCGCCAGGTTTCTTTCGCGCTACGGGAACGACTGCAGGTTATTCCTGTGGAACTGGTCTCCATGACTAAGCCTGTGCTGGGGATTATTTTGGCGCTACTGCTGTTAAACAGCCTCGTTTTGCTGCGGGATGGGACTTTCCCTGCTTCGGCAATACTGCTTGGCCAAACTTTGGCTCATGTTGCCCCGTTCCTGGGTGCTATTCTGATTGGTACGGTACTGGTTCCCGTATTGTTGCCGTACATTCCGGGCCGTGCTTTTGCCTGGAAAGGGTTTGTTTTGGGAGTGCTCTGGACACTGGCATTCGTTCTCTTCATCGCCCCCGCAGCAGGTTGGTTGCAAATGGCTTCGTATTTTCTGCTTCTGCCGGCCATTGCTGCATTTCTGAGCATGAATTTCACTGGCGCATCAACGTACACCTCTTTGTCCGGTGTTGTAAAAGAGATGTCCCTGGCCCTGCCCGTTATCGTTATCTCCGCAGGTCTGGGTATTTGCGGCTTTATCGTGAGCCTTTTCGTATAAATGGGTAAAGGGAGCTGAGGATTTATGAAGTATCGCTACCTGAAAAACATTGTCACGCTGCAGCTTGATGCACAGAAGTGTAATGGGTGCGGCATGTGTGTTGAAGTATGCCCGCAGCAGGTATTTGCTCTTTCAGATATGGTAAGCAGCATTCAGGATCGGGATGCCTGTATAGAATGCGGTGCCTGCGCTAAAAACTGTCCCTGCGGGGCCATCAGCGTTCGTGCGGGTGTTGGTTGTGCTTATGCCATTCTGATGAGTAAACTTAAAAGGAAAGGTGTCTGCTGTGGCGACTCGTGCGGCTGCGAGGTGGATCCGGGGCTGCTAGGGGACAGTAGGGATAGTATTCAGGAGTCAGGAGTCAGTAGTCAGGAGAAGGGCTAGGGGCAGGAGTCGGGAGTCAGGAGAAGGGCTGGGGGACACCGTATTCAGGAGTCAGGAGTCAGGAGAAGAGCTAGGGTAGGGGAAGGGCTAGGGGCAGGAGGCAGGATCATAGATAAATCGGATTTTTATTCTGAATGGTTATAATAATTTTGGTATAATAACAATAAATAGAAAATCTTAGTTGGGTGAGATTATGGAAAAAGATTTTTCCGGGGATTTTAAGGTATCACTGGAACTTGAAGGTGAAAAACGTATCTCTTGCAATGACCTCTTTACCCTGCTGGAGAACATCCTGCAATACGGCTCTATCAGCCGCGGGGCCTCTGAGATGGGTATCTCCTACCGATATTCCTGGGGTATGGTTGGTGCTGCTGAAAAAGCACTGGGGCTGGAGTTGGTGCACCGGCAGGTTGGCGGTTATGAAGGGGGAGGGACGTCCCTTAGTAAAGAGGGCAGGGAACTGCTGGAGCAATACAAATCCTTCAAGCAGGAAGTGGATATTCAGTTGGAGCATTTTATCAACAGGGCGTCGCCACGCAAAGACCCGCCTGATCATCCGGAAACGGCAAATGACAGCCCCGGGGAAAAGCACCTGCTGTTAGCCAGCACCATGGAACCGGTGGAGTCAGGATTGCTGGATGTGCTGGAAGAAGCCTTCTTCCAGTCAACGGGAGTGCTGGTGCGGCATATTGCCCTGGGCAGCGGGCGGGCGCTGGAAATGGCCCAAAAAGGACGTGTTGATATGGTCCTCACCCATGCTCCCGCGCTGGAAGAGGAATTTATACGGGACGGTTGGGGAATCTCGAAAATTCCCGTAATGGCCAACGATTTTATTCTGGCCGGCCCGGCTGCCGATCCGGCAGGGATTAAAATGCCTGAGCATAGGGGTGGCGTAAAAGAAGCTTTCCGCCGCATTGCTTGTTCCGGCGCCCCTTTTATCAGCCGCGGCGACCGCTCCGGTACCCACTTAAGAGAGCTGCATATCTGGGAAGGGGCAGGCGTAATACCGGGAGGCGATTGGTATATTCTATCTTCCGGTATCGTGGGCAACATGGGTGTGTTGCGCCTGGCCCAGGAGAAGCAGGCTTATACCCTTGTTGACCGGGCAACTTATCTCCTTTCCCGCAGTCAGGGTAAAATGGAAATATTCATCGGAACTGAAGAAGGAACGTCCCTGCCAGGTGAGCTGGAAAATGTTTTTTCTCTGGTAATCGTAAATCCCCGGCGTGTATCAGCGGTCAATTATGAAGGAGCCATACTTTTTTCGCGGTGGATCCAGGAGGAAAAAGCAAAACAGATCATCGCCAAATTCGGAAAAGAAAACTTCGGCCGTTCATTATTCGCCAACATCAACATATCATTCTCCCCTCCACAAAATCCCTGGTGCGGGGGTCTTGGGGGGTGGTAAATATTTGTTTCGTTTCGCCCATTTCCACGATGCGGCCTTCGTGCAGAAAGACTACCTCGTGGGCGATGCGCTTAGCCTGGAAAATGTTGTGGGTTACCATAATGAATGTCATGCCTGTCTCCCGGTTTAAGTCCATGATCAGCTGTTCAATCAATTCCACGTTTGAAGGATCAAGATTTGCTGTAGCTTCGTCCAGGAGCAGCAGTGAAGGTTCGAAGGCTACCGCCCGGGCCAGGGCCACCCTCTGCGCTTCTCCGCCGGACAGCGTTGTGGCATTTCTTCCGGCGAAACCCTTGAGGCCTACCTTCTCCAGCAGGGTTTCCACCCGCTCCTGTATTTTATCTTTCGGATAATTGCGCGCCTTCAGGCCGTATGCCACGTTATCTGCTGCGCTTGCCCGGAAAAGCAGTGGTTTCTGAAAAACCATGGTCATCTCCCGCCGTGCTGCTAAGGCAGTGCCGCCATTCATGGATATGATATTGCCCTTGAAGTATATATCTCCGGCGGTAGGTGCTTCCAACAGGTTGGCGATACGTAAAAAGGTGCTCTTGCCCGCACCGCTGGGCCCAATAATGCCATAGATTTTCCCCTGTTGGAAGGAGAGTTTATCGAGCTTCAGCACTTCTTTATCATACACCTTGGAGAGGTTTTGCACTGCTAAAATTTCTTTATTACCATGCACTGTCTTTACCCCCTCCCTGAAAGCGAAAGAGCAATGAGTTTATGACGAAGGCGATGACCAAAAGAACCAGTCCCAGACCAATGGCCAACTCAAAGTTCCCCTTCCCTGTTTCCAACACGATTGCCGTGGTCATAACCCGTGTGTGCCCCGCAATATTGCCTCCCACCATCATGACGGCGCCTACTTCCGCGATGACCCGCCCGAGGCCGGTGACGATAGCGCCATAAATGGCGAAGCGCGATTCCCGGATTACGGTCCAGGCTGTGAGCAGTTTGCCGGCGCCCAGCGTCCAGGCTGTCTCCTGAATCACCTTTCCCCGGTTGCGGATACTGATCATGGTGAGACCGGCAACAATGGGCAGGGCTAAAACAAACTGGGCGATAATCATGATAGCCGGTGTCCATAGCAGCTCCAGGATGCCAAAAGGACCCATCCGTGAAAAAAGAAGATAGATCGCCAACCCGGCCACAACCGGAGGCAGGCCCATTAGCGTATAGAGCAACTGGCTGATTAAACGGGTTTGCCTTGCCGGTTTGAGCCCCAGGTATGTTCCCAAAGGTACTCCGAACAGGGTGCTCAGGAGCACCGCCAACCCTGAAACCTGGAGGGAAAGGAGCACGATGCGCATCAGATGTGGATCAAATGTTAAGATGAGGCGGAACGCCTCGCTGATTCCTGCGAGCAGTGGCGAGAATAATTCGGCCTCAGCTCCATTTTTCTCCACCGCTTCATCTGAACCCGCGACACCCGGGAAGAAAAGATTTTCTCCGCCGATTTGGAAAGAAGCTATAATCGTCTGGCCTTCCGGGGAGATCATAAAATCAATTAACTTTAATGAGCTTTCGTACCGGGCGTGGGAATGTCTTTGGGGGTTCACAGCCATGACGCCATACTGGTTAAAGAGAAGAGGGTCTCCCTGCAGGACGATCTCCAGATCAATGCTGTCCTTTAAGGAAAGGTAGGTGCCCCGGTCTGTCAGGGTATATCCCTGCATATCGCCGGCTATACGCAGGGTATCGCTCATTCCCTGCCCCACGGAAAGATACCAGTCAGAGAAGTCACTGTTTCCCGCCGTTTCCCAGAGTATCGTTTCCATGCGGTGCGTCCCCGAATCGTCGCCACGGGAGATAAAGGTATGGTTGCCGGAAGCGATTGCAAAAAAGGCTTCGGCTGCTTCGGTCGTACCCCTTACCCCCGCCGGATCATCGGCAGGCCCTAAAATGATAAAGTCATTGTACAAAACATCCTGGCGAGCCGTAAAATATCCTTCTTCAACCAGCCTGAGCTCCGATTCCCGGTCGTGGACGAGGAGGATATCAACATCCCCTCTTTGCCCCAGCGCGAGGGCTTGTCCCGTCCCTCTGGAAATAACCCGGACGGCGATGCCGTGCTTTTCTGTAAACGAGGGAAGGAGTACATCCAGCAGGCCCGAGTCATAGGTGCTTGTGGTGGTAGCCATGGTGATAAACTCATCCACATTGGCTTCCGCTGCCATATTTTCTCCCGTGGGCTGCGGTGCAGCCGCAGTCGGTGCAAGGGCGCAGCCGCCAAGCAATATGAAGGCAAGGATCAGGCACGTTGCCGTAAACAGATACTTTAAATGGGTCATGCTACCTGACTCCTTTCCGATTGGTAAAAAAATCAATATGCACGGCCATGCACAGCGGGGAGAAAAAAAAGAACCCCTCTTGTTCTTGTAATATTTCTTGTAAATTTATTATAACGAACAGGGTTATAGTATGTCAATACTAATGTCAATGCTAATAAAAATCAAGCAGGGAACCGGGGGTTTTTGTAGTATATATCATAGGAGGCAGGAGGTAAGGGCTAGGGGCAAGTAGTCAGGAGTCGGTAGAAGGGCTAGGGCGGGAGGTAGGATGACAGTTAAGGGTGAGGGGATAGGAAATGGTTTTTGACGATTTAGCTTCGGGGCCGATTGTGAAGTGGGCCGGGGGGAAAAGCCAACTCCTGAATAGATACAGCATGTTTAT
>SKTJ01000238.1 GCA_007122565.1 Syntrophomonadaceae bacterium
AAAAGTATTTTGACCCGGCGGTAGTCCAGTATGCCATGAATAACGATAAAAATAACCAAGATGATACCCTGGGCCGGTTGACTCCCCGGGAACTGGACGTTCTGACGGCGCTGGCCAAGGGCATGAACAATAAGGCTATCTCGGTTAAGTTGTTTATCAGTGAACACACAGTGAAAAAACATATCGGGCAGATCCTGGAGAAATTGGAGTTGCATGACCGTACGCAGGCAGCTCTTTTCGCTGTTTCCAAGGGGTTAAACAAGCAGGGGTAAACAATTATTCCACGATGATGGTATATTTCAAGTGGCGGCTCTTTTCCGGATCACTATTATCCTTTAGATTCACGCCAACCCCCAGGGGCAGGCGCGTACCCGGTTCCAACTGGAAGCTCTGCACAGAGGTACCATGATCGTCAAATTGCAGCGGTTCACCGGCAAAGCCTGCCTTGAGGAAGATAAACGGAGGAAGGCTTTCTTCTTTTTTTATTGTAATATTCACGGTCTGGTCCTCCCCATTGTTCCAGATAAACATTATTTCCGGCCAGGCATTGATTTCGCCCTCTTCCAGTAAATCCTCAAAATGAAAGTACAGGCTGCCGTCTGAGCCCACGGAACAAAAATCCCTTACGTCATTGGCGGGGGTCATCAGGATAATTTTCTTATCCAACCTGCTGTCCAGGACAAAGCTTAGCTCCAACCCCTCCAGTTGCTCTTTTTCTATTGCGGGAAGGGTCG
This sequence comes from Syntrophomonadaceae bacterium, assembly GCA_007122565.1. Taxonomy (GTDB): domain Bacteria; phylum Bacillota; class Dethiobacteria; order DTU022; family UBA8154; genus UBA8154. The sequence continues at coordinate 735 of SKTJ01000238.1, forward strand.
GGGGTACGACGATTTCTTCCCCTGGGGGAGGGGTTACAATATGGCTGATACTGCGCTGGTACAGGACAGCCAGGGCCCCCGAGGTGATGAATAAGAGTATGATGATGATGATTCCCGTTTTTTTCAAGACGTAAACTCCCTGGGAAAACAGTATTCAGTAGTCAGAATGAAAGGACAGTATTCAGTAGTCAGGAGTCAGTAGTCAGAATAAAATCGTAGTGATTCTGACCTTTTTTTTCTCCTGGCTTCTGGCTGACTGATGATACTTTTTCCGTTTATTGGCGGGCGGCTGTGGGCAGCCGCCCCTACGAGTGCGGGTCAAAAATCAGAGCCGATTATAGTTTTTTTCCTGGTTTTCTACTGACTCCTGACTCCTGATTACTGACTCCTACTTTCTATTACTATATCACCTGCTTTGTTCTGGCACACCCTTAATTTGGTGAAAATGGACTGGTTCTTAAGAATGATATATTTATAATCCCAAAGTGTTATTAAGGCTGACTAGTCGGAAATGTCTTTGCCTTTTCCTAAACCGTGGGAGAAGGCAAAGAGGGCTGCCTGGGTGCGGTCTTCCATATCCAGCTTTTCCAGCAAGTTGCAGATGTGCTTCTTTACGGTATTCTCGCTGATGTACAGATCCTTGGAGATGGCACGGTTGTTGAGCCCGCATGCCAGAGCCTCCAGGATTTCGAGCTCCCTTTTGGTCAGTTCCTGAAAGGGATCCTTTTTCTTGCTGTTCATGACGCTATCCACGATTTCCGGGTCGTAGTAGCGCCGTCCCTGGGCTATGAGGCGAATGGCGGAAATGAGCTCCTGGGGCAGGGCTTCTTTGAGCATATAGCCGTCCACGTTTTCCGTAACGGCCTCGGAAACGTCCCGGTACGAGGCATAGGAGGTGAGGATGATAAAACGGCAGTCGACCTCCTTTTCCCTGGCTTGACGGATCAGGGCCAGACCACCGCCGCCGGGCATTTTAAGGTCAACTATGGCCACATCGGGCCGGGTTTTGAGCAAAAGTTCAAGCCCCTCCTTGCTGTCGGAGGCCATTCCCACCACTTCCATGTCCTGCTCCATACTCAGGGATTCCACGACACCATGGCGTACCACCGGATGATCATCTACAATAACAATTTTCAATTGGCTTGTTCCTCCTTTCCGGGAGTATAGGTTACTTCCTGCGTGAGGTTGATTTCACAGAAAATGCGCGTTCCCCGGCCTGGTGCGGCTTCCATGCGGAGTTCACTGCCCATGCTGCGGGCAAGTTCCCGCATATTGAGCAGGCCCAGACCCTGGCGTTTCTCCTTGTCCACCCCGGCAGGTTCAAAGCCCTGGCCGTCGTCCATAATATCCAGGGTAACCACCGCCTCCCGCACCTCCAGAAGCACCTGGATGCTGCTGCAATGTCCGTGGCGGATGGCATTACCCGTGGCTTCCCGGATAATGCGGTAGAGAGAGCGCTGTACCTGGGAGGGAAGGTTCTGCAGGTAGCCATGGGAGGCGAAGTTTACACTGACATTGTTGAGTTGCCCCAGGTCATGCAGGTATTTCTCCAGTTCCTCTTTAAAATGTTCCTGCTGTTTTTTGAGGGAGCTCATCCGGTAGATGGCCGCCCGCAAATCCTTGAGGCTGCGCTGGGCTGTTTTCTGCATGAGCTGCAACTTCTCATTTACCTCCGGGGGTAGAACGGTTTTTTTCATGAGCAGGTCGATGCCGTAGATAAGGCCGAAAATATTCTGGGTTACATTGTCGTGGATCTCCCGGGCAATGCGGTCCTTCTCCTCCATGAGCAGGATCTCGTCCGTTATGGCTTCGAGAGAATACTTCTCCAGGGCGACGGCACAGAGATCAGCGATAAAAGTGAGGGTCTGCTGCACGCCTGCCATTTCCGGAGGGGACGCCAGGAAAAAGGCCGAAATGAGGCCGTAATCCTTGGTGCGGGACTTGATTTTCACCGTGAGCATGGTGCCTTTTTCATCCGGGGAGAGGGAAGAGATTTTTTGGACAAAGAAATCCCGGCCGTCCATGTTTTCGGCAAAGCCCTGTTTAACGTACGGATACCAGCTTTCATCACCAAGGATTTTACGCGACCCCCGTACAGCATAGTAGTTTTTTTTAATAGAACCCGTATCGGCATCTTGAAAGGGGGCTTCTGTCTCCACCCAGATAAAGACTTTATCAGCGCCCATCATGGTCTTACTGTAGGATGCGAAGAGGCTTACGATTTCCTGGGGATCGGTGCGCAGGGAAAATATCCCCACTGCCTCGTAGAGGGACTTGATATGCTGGAGCTGCTCTTCCATAATTTCCGACTGGTGGGAGACTCTGCGGATAAAATGATTGAACAACTGGGCGGAGAAGGTAACGAGCACAAAAATAAGAATAAAGGAATAGCGATCCGGCCAGATACTAAAGGTTGTCCGCAAGCCGTAAATTTCGAAACGCTGCAGGAAGGAGGCGGCTGTGAGGAAGAGGCTCATCATCAGCCAGCAGTAATAAGAGGGTAGCAGGGTGGCGGCCAGGAGAATGGGATTGATGGCGTACCAGAGGAAAGGGCTGTCCAACCCCCCCGTAAGAATGAGGATGGCAGCCAGGCCCAGGGTCTCAATGATAATGAGGAGCTTTTTCACCTGATCTGTCTGTTTTTCCATGTTAAAAAGGCGCATAAAGACAAAGGCCTCTAAAAAAAGGCAGAAAGCAAGGATGGCCTTGAGGTACATGAGGGAAGGGGGCGGGCCCACAATGTAGAGGGTGGATGTAATCAGGAGGGATACATAGCGGTAGTAGCCCAGCAGTGAAGAAAGGGGCATATTTTCCCAGGAAACGCGCCTTTTCAGGGTATGGAGGATAGGCATTGTTTTTACACCTTCAAGTATAAAGTAAACAGTATTCAGGAGTCAGTAGTCAGGAGAAAGGATTAAAAGATAAAGGATAAAGGATAAAGGATAAAGGAAACAGTATTCAGTGGTCAGAAGTAAATGTTTTATTTATTTATTCCACAATTAAACAATAAACCCTTTTTTAATACAAAATTACTTGGATGAAAAATACTTCCTTAGTAGTAATTCAAATACCTAATAGGGATAGGGTATTTCTGAATGAATTAATATATTGTATAATGAGAGTGTGTGGGAAGTCAGGGATGGGCGGTGAGGGATTTTTGGAGCATTTTATGCAACCGGATGAGATGGAAAAACGCCTTGATGATTTGCAGGCTCAATTTAAGGCATTAAGTGTTAAATTGGTCCAGCAGGGTAAGGCTTTGCAGCAAGGCTATCCACCGGATGAGGAATTGATTGAGGAAGTAAGTGCATGCAAAAATCAGTTTTATGCAATCAAAGAAATGATTGAGGAACTGGGTGAAACTTATAATTTGAGCGCAGAGTCCCGGCAATCAATATCTACCACTGCACATCTGGTTCAACTCTGGGAAAATATTAAACCGTTACTTAAACCGGAGTATGAAGAATGCAGTGCAACCCTGGCTTTGGCTGCTCCTACAGAGGATGAAGCTTCAATTCTGCCGGACTTGATAGCAAGTTTAATTAAGGAAAATAAGCTTGAACCGGCATTCTGGTTGTCCGCTTATTATGAGCTTTTACATGAAGCGACACCGCCGGTGCCGCCTTTGTGGCTGAAAATGATTGAAACGTCCCGCCATGTTACGGAACACCACCCTGCAGCTGTTAAGGACCTTGCCCGCTTCTATAGGGAGAGCGCTGCCGTTTATGAAAAAGAAGCGGCATTCCAATGGCTGGCATTTGCCGCTGCCCTGCTCCCCAGTCTTCGTGCCCCTTCCAGCGGTGCCGCCCGGGTGCTGGACAACCTTGACGCCTTGCCGCCAGAGCTAACTAATCTGATAGCAATAGTTGTTAAAGCTCAACTGGAGAATGTTAAGCTGGAGTCGCTGGCGAGTGAAGCCGATTACTGGTTGGAGCAAAACCGGCATATTAACCCTGCTTCTCCCCTTGCTGCCCGCTTATGGGCATCAATGCTGGAGGAAAACGGTCTTATCTGTAAACTGTTAAGCCCCATTTGTGCGAACGATGGCGCGGAGCAGTATGATGATGTGAGCCGGCTGGTTAAATACCTGGAAAATGAAACATCCCAGAAGAAAGAACTTTCAATGCAATACCGGATCCTGATGAAAAAATTCCGCATCCTACTTAAGAATCAGGGTGATACTGAACTGGATATCTTTAATATTTCCGGTTCAGGGATGATTCTTGGCAGGTTGCAGGAAGCGTTAAAGCTGGCCAGGCGCTGGCTGAATTCACATACCGGGGTTCATGGAGTTGTAAAAGATCAAAATAAAGACTCAACAGAAGAAAAGTGGGATGCTGCAGTTGCCCAGGCCAGAGATATTATTGATGCTTTAGCCAATCAACAGCAGGAAAGTATCCTTTTGGAAATGGCAATTCTGCTGGCAAAGCAAACGTTGGACCGTTTTGCAAACAACACCAGTGAACAGGCATTAATGTTACCTGATGCCAGGTTGGGCAATATAGCTGACGTTAACAGGGCACTGTTAGCGGAACCGGGCGGCCTGCCTGATAAAGAGGCGATCGAACAGATAGGTAAAGCCATCTTTAATTACTTCACTACGGAGCTGGAACATTCGGGAACACCTGCCGGACAGGATGGGGGAAATAATAAACCTCCTGAAAATCTGGGATTAAAAAATTTATTGGCAAAAGATGATTCGGGAATAAATGAATATTTAAGAGATTTAGTTTCTCAACAGGAAAAGGATTTATTGAAGGATATGTTGAAAGAACAAAGAAAGAAATTTCTGAAAGAAAACTGACAGCCTGCAGGAAGGAGAATTACGGGTGCAATCTGTTTTTAATGTTTCAGGCATACATTTTCATCCTTTACTTAACTCCCCCGTCTTCCTTAACCCGATCGGGGAATGTAATCATTATGAGCCCTTAGCTTTCCAAAGCACAAATTTGGCATGCTTGCTTAGTGATTTCATAGGGACAGAGGATGCTCTTGTGATGAATAGTTTTGATGAAGCCGCAGACTTGCTTCTTTCCTGCCTGGTTTATGGACGTGAAGTTGTGGCATGGGCCGGGCCCAACGAACCGTATGCCTTTTTCTCTCAATTATGCAGCCGTTTATTGGCTGGCGGCGCAAAAAAAGTAACCAAGTCCATGATTGCTGATCCGGAGCACTTAGCTGTTGAGCCCGATGATAAAACATTTATATCCCTGAGAAGACAGGTTCAAACCGCTTCTGAACAATATTACCTCACCGTCAGCGACCAGGCCCTTTGGCAGTCAGGCACTGAAACCATTACGGTGGAATGGGTGGAACAGCCCTCCCTGGTAGACTTAAGTTCTTTCGGGCACCCGAAAAGATCATGGATTCAATCCCATGTGGATAAGGATACGGATCTGATCCTTTTCCCGGGAGGAGGCTTGATTGGGGGGCCTTCCCTGGGGTTTATTGCCGGGGGGAAAACACTTATTTCCCGCTTAAAAGGTATGCGGATCTTTACACAGGCCGTTGCTGACCCACTTAATGTGGGGCGCTTTAAACAGTTGCTGCAAAAATATATGGATGGCGAAGCCCTGCCTAATGTGCCGGTACTCTGTATGATGGCGGCAAAGGCAGAGGATATACAAGCCCGGGCAATACGTCTGGCAGATGTGTTGGAGCAATCTCTGGAGAATTATTTTACATTTGAAGTTCGGGCAGCAAAAACATGGCTTGCAGATGGTGATTGTTCACATGTTTTCCCCACATACCAGGTGGTCATGAGGCCGCTGCAAGGGGAGCCCAAAGCCATTTGTGAAAGGCTCCTTCAGAACCGACCGTCAATTATAACCGGCGTGACGGGCGATGGTAACTTAGCTGTTGATTTAAGAACTCTGCCTGAACAGAGTGATGAAGTATTTACTGCAGCGTTAATCACCGCATTGCAGGAGTTTGAAAAACCGGCTGAAGTTCAATATATCGATTTAATTCCCCAGATCGTTTGGACTGTTGACAAGCATGGCGCCCTGGTTTACATGAGTAAGCCGTGTGCAGATTTTTTTAATTTGGAGACAGGTGATTTTACCCTGGGGCAGGATATGGCCGACGTACTTCCGCATGAGATTACGGAAAGTCTGTTGGAAAAGAAAGATATGGTAATGGATTCGGGGGTGCAGGAGCGGCTTGATGTAAAAATAACTGCCGCCACAGACGGTTTCATTTGGCTTGATGTTATCGTCTCCCCCATGACCAATGAAGATGGGAGTATTAACCAGGTCATGTTTGTGGCCAGTGATATCACCGCGCGAAAAACAGCTGAAGAAGAGCTTAAATACCTGGGTATACACGATATGCTGACCGGTCTTTACAACCGCAATTATTTTGAGGAGGAAATGAAACGTTTAAGCTCAATACGTCATTTTCCCATCAGTATCGTTATTTGCGATATTGACGGGTTAAAATTTATTAATGATACTTTAGGTCATGAGTTTGGTGATCGGATGTTAAAGACCACAGCTTCCATCCTCAAAAAAACATTCCGCACCTCTGACGTGGTGGCCCGCATCGGCGGGGATGAGTTCGCCATTATTCTACCCCAAACGGATACTAAAACAGCCCAAAACATCATGGAAAGGGCTGAACATGCCATCACAGAGTTCAATCAATCTAAAAAAGATATTCCCCTTAATCTTTCCTTTGGCCTAGCCAACGGAACGGATGCTGACCTGGACATGATGGATCTTTTTAAAAAGGCCGATGATGCCATGTATAAAAATAAACTGGCCAAACGGCCCCAGCAAAAAAAACAGATTGTTGATGCTCTGCTTGAACTGATGTCTGAGAAGTCATTTCTTAAGGAAGGCCAGGTGGGACGGTTACAGCAGATGACCGGTTTGCTGGGAAAATACGTGGGGCTTTCCGATGGGGAAATCAGCCAAATCCTCTTGTTATGCCAGATTTATAATATCGGCAGGATAAGTCTGGACGATTCCACTCTTTTAAAGACGGGCAAGTTAAGCCCCCAAGAATGGGAAGCGGTGAGGCGTTATCCGGAAGTGGGATACCGTATTACCAGTTCCCTGCCGGAACTGGATTCTGTTGCAGATTGTATTCTTCAACACCGGGAACGGTGGGATGGAGACGGTTATCCGCAAGGTTTAAAGGGGGAAGATATCCACCTTTATTCCCGGATCCTGGCCGTTGTTGATGCGTATCATGCTATGGTCAGCCCCAGGCCTTACCGGGAACCGATGCGCCATGAAGATGCCTTAAAAGAACTGAAAAAAAACCGGGGGACACAGTTTGACCCCCGCATTACTGATATATTTTTGAGTATTATGGAGCAGAAAGTTGTAAGCAGTCCAGAGCAGAGATAAACACAACCCCCGCACCGATCCCCAGCAGACCCGGAAACCTCTGAAAACACCTATTTTCAAAACAGGATATGACGAGCATATTTAATAGTAAAGTACAAAGATTCCGGGCAAATTACTTTGTCAGCACACAGACGTTTTTGTGATCGAAAGTTAATACCGTAAGACCGAGCAGTTCGGCCAAGACTTTAAAGGTCTTTGGCCGGTAGAAGGAAATATGGGTGGCATCATGCCTGTACCACCAGTTGTTAAATGAATCAGCATCCCCGGGATGAAACATGGTCATGATCGCCAGGATCCCCTGATCGTTTAAATGATTTTTAAGCAGACTTGCTGTTTGCAGTGGATCTTGCAGGTGTTCGAACACTTCCGTAGCCGTAATAAGATCATAGCGCTTGTTTTCATAAACTTTTTCCGGAGCAAAATAGAGATCATAAATGTCCACATCATACCCTTTTTGCCTTAAAAGGGTGGCCAATACGGGGGTAGGGCCACTGCCAAAGTCGAGGGCCGTTTTTATGCGGCTCGCATAAGGATCAACGGTGATTTCCATAAAATCTTTAAACATATTTACATAGCCTTCATTTTCCAGCGTGTTGTTGTGCTGCTGATAACGAATAAGCTCTTGCTCCGGCGGTACAATCGCCGCTTCATCACAACATATGTACTCACAATAATTGCAAACGTAATAGTCGAGCTTAAATTCTTCATCCCACAGCAACACCGTTTCCCGGGAACAGATTTTACACTCGTTCTTTTTTATCATTCGATTAGTTGGATAGTTGGACAGTGGATAGTTGGATAGGAAAAGATAAAACCGTCCTTTCTCCTTACTCCTACACTTTTTTATGACTTTTATCTTAAATCATTTCTCCTGACTACTGACTCCTGAATACTGAATACTGTTTCTTTCCCCCCATTATACCAGCAATCTGCTTCTTCAAACAAATACGCCCTCTATTTTATCAATTTACAGTCTGTACCTGCTGTGTTATAGTGTAAGCTGTGTATATTTGCCGGAAAGGAACATGCAGATGACGTTGCAGTATGATGAACTTAAAAAACAGATAGATAGCAGGCGCACATTTGCCATCATTTCACACCCGGATGCGGGAAAGACAACGATGACGGAGAAACTGTTGTTCTACGGGGGGGCGATCCGGCTCGCCGGTTCCATTAAGGGGAGAAAGACGAAGAAGTATGCCGCCTCGGACTGGATGGAGATGGAACGGGAGCGGGGCATTTCCATTACTTCGAGTGCTTTGCAGTTCTCTTATAATGGCTACCGCATCAACATCCTGGACACGCCGGGGCACCAGGACTTCAGTGAGGACACCTATCGTACGTTGACCGCGGCGGACAGTGCCCTGATGATGATCGACATGGCCAAAGGGGTGGAAGCGCAGACGAAAAAACTCTTTAAAGTATGTCGGATGCAGGGTATCCCCATCTTTACCTTCATTAATAAACTGGACCGCCAGGGCCGGGAGCCCTTGGAGCTGCTGGATGAAATTGAGAATGTGCTGGGCATCGGGTCCTATCCTTTGAATTGGCCGGCCGGTATGGCTTCCGGCAGTTACGGGCTCTATGACAGGCGCCTGCATAAATTGGAGCTGTCCCAGGGTGGGCGCATCAGCGAAATCATGCCTGCAAACGGCCTGGGTCTTGAGGATGCGGCGCTTAAGAATGCCCTGGGAGATTCCTTTCATGATACGCTGCGCGATGAAATAGCGCTGCTGGATGGGGCCGGGGATAATTTTGAACTGGACAAAGTAAGAAAAGGCCTCCTGACGCCGGTATTTTTCGGCAGTGCCATCAGCGGTTTTGGCATTGAGACCTTTTTTCACGAGTTTCTGCAAATGGCCACGCCGCCGGGAGGGACGAAAAGCAACGAGGGCCTGATCGAGCCCACGGCTGAGAAATTTTCCGGATTCATCTTCAAAATTCAGGCCAACATGAACCCGGCCCACCGGGACCGCATCGCCTTCTTAAGGGTTTGCTCCGGTAAGTTTGAACAGGACAAGGTTGTTAACCTTGTGCGCACGGGTAAAAATATCAAGCTTTCGCAACCGCAGCAGTTCCTGGCACAAAATCGTAACATCGTGGAAGAAGCGTATCCGGGTGATATAATCGGCCTCTTTGACCCGGGCATTTACCAGATTGGGGATACTTTATGTGAAGGTGGCTCCTTCCAGTTTGAAAAACTGCCCCGTTTTTCGCCCGAACTGTTTGCCAAAGTAACGGCCCGTGATGCCACAAAATACAAGCAGTATCATAAAGGCCTTTCTCAGCTAACAGAGGAAGGTGCCGTTCAGGTATTTAAGGTGCCTGGTACAGATGAAATTATCCTGGGGGTGGTGGGAGAACTGCAGTTCGAAGTTTTCCAGCACAGGCTTCAGTCAGAATACGGCGCAGCAGTAAATCTGCAGCGGTTACCCTACCATCTGGCCCGCTGGGTCATGGATGCGGATCCGGAAACACTGTCCCGTCTGCGCAGTTTTGTTGTTAAAGACGCAAACGATAAGACGGTTCTCCTCTTTGAAAATGAATACTCATTAAATTATGTCAAAAATAATAACCCGTCCGTAACCCTGTATACCCTGGAGGAATGCCCTGTCGTTTAAGTCCGGCACTATGCCCATGCCCCGGGCAGTTTACCAGCTTCCAGGGTTGACAACTCCTGTTCTAAACGGTGCAGCTTTTTCCGAACTAAATTTTTGGCCTGAATGTAGTCCTGCTGGCGCAGGAAGGTTGCGGAATCAAGGGCAGCCAGGCGGGTCTCCTGCTCCCCGATCAGCCGCTGGACCTTTTCCTTGCGCCGGGCGATCCGTTGCTGTAACTTGCGATCCTGGGTGTCCAGTTGTGTCTCCTCCTACTATAAAAGTGGTTAGCATATTTGCTCAGGGTTTAAGCTGACTGTAAATAACAAACCAATGCTAATTACCGAGGCCCTACCATAATTTTTATTGCTGTTCTTTCTTCCCCGTCAATTAGAACATCAACAAAGGCGGGGATACAAACAAGATTAATACCGCCGGGAGCCACAAACCCTCTGGCAATCGCCACTGCTTTTATTGCCTGATTAAGAGCCCCTGCACCAATTGCCTGCATTTCAGCATTACCCCTTTCCCTTATAACTCCAGCTAAAGCTCCGGCTACAGAATTAGGATTAGATTTTGCTGAGACTTTTAATAATTCCATGGACTTAATAGTTCCTCCTTTGGGAAATATCCTGAGCAAATATGGTAGCCACTTTTTTTCCTAATCCTCACTAAATATCTTCA
>SKTJ01000244.1 GCA_007122565.1 Syntrophomonadaceae bacterium
GTAGGAGCTAAGCAAGCAAGAAGTGACTCGTCAGTAAAGCTGAAACATCGGGAAATCAGGTAGAGAGTCTACTCCACCAACTTTCTATGGCATTATTAACTTCCCGGGGTTTTTCCAGCATGAGCATGTGGCCGCTTCCGGGGAAGAGTTCCAGTTTGGCGCCGGGTATTTTTTGCTCCAGGTAGTGGCTGTATTTTGGTGGTGTCATTTGGTCTTCTGTGCCGCAGAGAATGAGCACAGGGACATTAATTTTATGCAGTTCACTTAGCACGTCGAAGTTGTTGCAGGCCGTAAAGTCATCATGCCAGACCCTGGCCGGCACATCCATAATGTATTTTTCCCCTTCACTGATCATTTTCGCAGAAGCATGGGAGCCGTATAGGTAGCTTGCCAGCTCCGGCATTTTTTCGCCACGGCCATAGCGGTCAAGAATTTCTGATGCCACGCGCAGCCGCCCCCCGGTGGCTACCAGGATAATTGCTTTTAATTCGTCCGGATAATTTAATTGGTAATTAAGGGCGATGGCACCACCCAGAGAGTGGCCGCAGAGCGTAAAAGGGGGAAGAGCCAGGCTTTCTTTAAGTTCCCGGATATAATCCCCATAAAGAAAAATACTTTGGCAGGAATTACCTGTGGAGTTGCCATGCCCCGGTAAGTCCAATGCTATGGGGGAATATGTATCTGCCAAACCTCTCAATTGCTGCTTCCACAAAAGCCCGTTTCCCCCTGAACCATGCACAAAAAGCAGGGGCGTTTTAGCTTTATCCATTTTTCCGTAGTAACAAAGCTCAATACCGCTTTTTTGTAATTTAATCTTGCGTGGCTCATAGCTCATATTCATACGCCTCCGGTCAGATAACTTTTACACCAAGGGTTTTTTCCATCTCCTTTAAAGCAAACGCGTGCACTGCCCCGTCAAATGAAGCAACACATTCTTTCCGGACCGTGACATCATAATGACGCATTCGGGCATCGGCAGCAGTATAAAGAACGCAAATCTGGGTGCAAACACCCGCCAGTTCCAACTCCGTAATCCCCAGTTCTCTAAGGGTCAAGTCAAGATCCGTACCGAAAAAAGCGCTGTAGCGTCTCTTATAGACAATGAAATCCTGTTCCTCCGGTTTGAGCGCCCTGACCACCTCACCACCCCATTCCCCGGCCAGGCAGTGTGCTGGAAACATCTTAAATTCTGCATCGTCAGGCAGATGTCTGTCCATGATATAAAAAACCGGGTCCCCTGCCAAACGCCATTCCTTTAGCCTGGAGGACACATGCTCAATTAATTGTTCCGTGTCGCCGATACAGAGGGCTCCATCCTTCTCCAGAAAATCCCGTAACATGTCAATTATTAAAAGTGCTTTTGCCATGGTTCTGTTTGATCCCTCCTTAAAAAATCATCCAAGTACGATACAACTTTTTAATTAGTGTATTCCACTTATACACCTTTAATCCTTCTATTAAGCCTTTAGTCCTTCAATTTTGAATCTGAAAATTACCATAATGGCCTCCTTTGCCAGCTATCAGGAGCAGATCAGCCATAACGGCATGAAAACGGCGTTCACATTGAGTAACATTTACTGATAACATATAAGCTCTAGCTGGCTACGTAGAGGCATTTAAACGGAGTTGGATACTGTGTGGCAAATATAGTATAATTTAATACAGGTGGAATGCAGGCGCATTCCTGTTTTATTTTTAGGGATAGCTTGTATTTACTTGTTTTTTAATAATAAGGAGGAGAATCAAAATCGTTTCTGATGAGTGTGGCAAGAACCCAGATGGCGTGAAGAAAGAGCAAGTATTCAAGAAAGTAGAAGAAGCGGGGATCGAATTTATCAAGTTACAGTTCATTGATATTTTCGGCGTATTAAAAAGCGTCAACGTTACTCCTGATGAACTGGAGAATGCCCTCGATGGGAATCTAATGTTTGATGGTTCCTCAATTGACGGGTTCGCCAGAATTAATGAATCGGATCAGTGCCTGGTACCGGATCCGGACACATTTCAGGTAATGCCGTGGCGTCCGCGGCAAAAAGGTGTGGCCCGCATGATTTGTGATGTTTACAATCCCAATGGTACACCTTTTGAAGGATGTCCCCGCGGTATTTTAAAAAAAGTGCTAAAAGAAGCTACAGAAATGGGCTTTGAGTTAAATATGGGGCCGGAGGGAGAATTCTTTCTCTTTCACACCAATGAAAAGGGGAATCCCACCCTGGATATCCATGACAAGGCCGGATATTTTGACCTGGCACCCATGGATAATGGTGAAGATGCCAGGCGGGACATTGTTTTAACGATGAAACAAATGGGCTTCAGAATAGAGGCCAGCCATCACGAAGTGGCACCGGGACAACACGAAATCGATTTCAAGTACGACGAAGCCTTGAAAACAGCAGATAAGTGGGTTACATTTCGGGATGTGGTGAAAAACATTGCCAAAAAACACGGTCTCTATGCCACATTTATGCCAAAACCATTTACGGGGGAAAACGGCTCAGCCATGCACTGCAACCAGTCCCTCTTTAAAGACGGTGAGAATATCTTTTACAATGATAATGGTGACTACCAGTTAAGCAAAACAGCCCTATATTATCTCGGCGGATTGCTCAAGCATGCCAAAGGGATGAAGGCTATCGGCAACCCAACCGTGAACAGTTATAAGCGATTGAAGCCGGGTTATGAGGCTCCTACCCATATTGCCTGGTCCAACACAAACCGCAGCACCTTAATCAGGGTGCCTGCCGTACGGGGTAAATCAACACGCATTGAATTAAGAAATCCCGATCCCGTAGCCAATCCTTACCTCGCCTTTGCCATAATGCTTAAAGCAGGGATGGAGGGTATCAAAAACAAGATTACACCACCTCCACCTGTTGAAGAAGATGTAAATAATTTAACAGCAAAACAACGGGCCGATCTTGATATAGATCATTTACCCCGGGATTTATATGTTGCTTTAAAGGAAATGGAAAACGATCCATTAATTGAAGAAACAATCGGCACCCACTGTTTTAATCGTTTTTTAGAAGGAAAATATAAAGAATGGCATCAGTATGAAGAACAAGTCCACAAATGGGAATATGATAATTATCTGCGCAAGTATTAAATTACAGGAGTCAGGAGTCAGGAGTCAGAATAAAGAACTTAATTCAAAAAAACACCTTACAGGGGGCGGGTTCCATATCCGCCCCTTGTAAGGTACAGTGGGTTATTATTCTGGCTCCTGATTTCTGAGTTCTTTCTAATATGATAATAAACCGGGCAGGAACGTAGCCAGTGGTGGGAAAGCGATCAAAATGGCAATGCATATTACCAATGCACCGAGAAAAGGCCATATACCCCTGAAAATGTTCTCAAGGGGTACATCCGGCGCTATCCCCTTAATTATATAAACATTCATCCCCACCGGTGGCGTTATCACCCCCATGGCAACTACCATTACGATAATTACGCCGAACCAGATGGGATCGTAGCCAAGAATGTTAACAGCCACCGGGTAAAATATGGGTATAGTTAACAGGACGAGGGCCAGCGCATCGATAAAGAAACCCAGCACGAGATATATGAGTAAGATAAGCGCCATTACAGCAAATGAAGGAAGCAGCAAACTCCCGGCCCAACTGGCTATTTCAAAAGGAATTCTGCTTACGGCCATAAATCTGCCGAATATGACTGAACCTGCCACTAAAAGCATGATCATAGCTGTGGTTCGTGTTGAATCCATTAATGCTTTTTTTAACCCTTCTCCCGTTAACTTCCCCTCCAAAAGGGTGAGCAGTAAAACACCGAATGCCCCCACGGCCCCTGCTTCTGTGGGAGTAAACCATCCCTTGAAAAGGCCGCCCAGGGAGAGGGCAAAGATAAGCATTACTTCCCAAATCCCTCCCTTTAGGGATTTCAGCCTTTCGCCCCAGGAAAATCTGGGGCCCGCAGGAGCGAGATCGGGATACTTTTTGGCCAGGAGATAAACCGTTGCCATGTATAAACCCATGAGTAAAATCCCCGGCAATATACCGGCCATAAACAGTTTTCCCACTGACTGTTCAGTGGCGATACCGTAAACAATAAATATCACACTGGGGGGAACAAGCACCCCAATCGCCCCACCGGCAGCCACACTGGCTGTGGATAAGCTATCATTGTACTTATATTTTTTCATCTCCGGCATGGCGATAGCACCGATGGTGGCAGCAGTTGCCGTATTGGAACCACACACCGCCCCAAAAAGCCCACACGTCATCTGGGTGGCTATGGCCAGGCCACCGGGCCAGTGTCCGATTAAAGTGTACGCAAAATTATAGAGACGGGAACCGATACCGGAGTAGAAAGCCAGGAAGCCCATAAATACAAACATGGGTATAACGCTTAAAGAGTATGAAGAAAAAGTAGCGTATAAATCTTTTGATACTACCCTGAAAGCCGCGCCAGGCGAAACAACGTAACTGAATCCCAAAAAACCCACGATGGCCATTACGTATGCTATGGGCATCTTCAGCGTCAATAAAATAAAAAACAAACCTATTCCGGCAAAACCGGCAGTCATATTATCCATTTTTGCCTCTTATCCTCATCGTAATATTAAACAGGCGCAACAGCAGCACACCACATAAAACACTCATACCGATGGCCACCACGTATACAAAAGGATAAAAAGGTGTTCTCGTTGTGGGAGACACCTCTCCTGTGAGGGCCATACTGGCGGCATAATCCACAATATAATAGGAAAATAATCCCAGGAACAGGATAGATACCAAATGGACCAGGGCATCTACCGTCAACCTCACCTTTTTCGGGAATTTATCCATGATAAACCCCACAGCGATATGGCCGTTGCCATAGGCACAATGGGCGATGGCGAGGCCAATAATAACTGTGGTGATAAAACCAACATATTCATAGGTGCCAAGAATTGGTTTGCCCACCGTAGCCCGCAATACTACATTTGCCACCACGAGAAACATTGCCGCCAGCATGGCGATTCCGGCTAGCTTATCCATAAATCCTGTCAGCATTCCCACTAACTTTTCACCCTTGTTCAAGGACTATTCCCCCTATGATGGGGACGAAACCAAATCCGTCCCCATCCCTTTACTAACAAGCTGAGCATTACTTGTAAATTTCATTGTATTGACTTGCATGTTTTTGCACCAGTTCCAGTGTTGCCTTACCATCGAGGCCCAGCGCACTCATCTCTGCCAAATATTCTTCCTGAATCGGCTGCACCAATTCCATCCATCTCATTGTTTCGGCTTCGCTTAAATTAATGATTTCCTGGTTTGTTTGATTAACGGCAAATTCGAGGGCAGATTCGTTTTGCATATCCCATAGCCCAATAGCAACTTCCTCGAAAAATTGCTCGGTGGCTGCTGTCATTACTTCCTGCAAATGGACTGGTATTTCATGCCAGACATCCAAATTCATGTTTACAAAAAACAAGTTGTTGTAAAGAAATGGCGTCATTGTTAAGTATTCCGTAACTTCAGCATGCCGCCAACCCTGCAGAACTTCAATGGGCGATAAATTTCCTACAACTACCCCTCTGGAGAGAGACTCGTAAGCTTCCGACTGGGGCATGGCAACAGGGGTGGCCCCCATGGCTTCCAGGGTTTTTGCCGATAAGCCGGTGGCCCGGATTTCCAGTCCCTGTAAGTCTTCCAAGGTTCTTACGGGTACCTTTGTGAACAGATCTCCCGGTCCTGTTGCCAGAACCATCATTAGTTTTGTATCTTTTACTTCGTCAGGGTCCAATTCCATGATCCCTTCCCAGGCAACTTTACTTGCCACTTTTGAATTATTATAGACGATACCGGGCAGTTCAAATGCCTCCAGCAAGGGGAACCTGCCCCTGGTATAGGAGAAACAGGACAGGCCCAGATCAGCGATGCCGTTTTGCACTCCATCATAGATTTCCGGTGCTGCCAATAAGGTTTGACCAGGGTAACTGGTAATCGTAATTTGTCCATCTGTAACCTCGTTAATCAAGGCTGCCCACTCTTGCACCAGCACTGTTTCGGCAGGGTGTGTTGCGGGGAAAAAGTGCGCCAAACTCAGATCCATGGAAACCCTTGCCCCATCCTGATTCGGGCTGGGTTCAGCAACTGCTTCCGATTGGGAACAACCTGCCGCCAGGGCAGCCGCCAAGACAACTATTATGGACAGAACAATGATCAGCTTAAATTTTATTTTCACTTTCATCTCTCCTCGTTAAGTATGCTGATTCAATAAATTCATTTACCTAAAAGACAGTTACATATTTTTCTTGTAAAACTTTTTAATGTGAATTAGGAGGGTTTACAGTCTTTAATTCTGACTCCTGACTCCTGACTCCTGAGTTTTTAATAATATAATAGTGCATGCATTTCCCATCCTCCTTTGGCAAAAGAAATTTATAAAACAAAAAAACTCCCATCCCCTTAGGGACGGAAGTTTTAAACTTCACGCGGTACCACCCTGATTGGGCACATAGGTGCCCCTCTCGTTAAAGGATACGGACCGATGCAGTGTAAAAGTATTATTCTGCCCAGCCTTATACCCCCTTCCTTTTAACGGTGGAAGTTTCCGTCAAAGCCTACTTACCCAAACAGGTGTTCGGTTTGCTCTTCGGGAGTGTATTTCAGCAATTTCAGGACACCGGTTCACACCACCCACCGGTTCTCTGTGGCCCTTCCCCTGCCTACTTATCTCCGTCATTATATTTACCATCAAATTAGTCCTGATTATAGCACGGGTCCCTTACCCCGTCAATATATGGAATTAAGATTTAAGTATTCAAAATTATCCTGAATATAATAAAAAGCATGCCCACTTACTTTAGTCCTGAATATATTACAACATGAAGTATTTCCTTAAAAAATATAAAAGGAGCGATATTGAATATGTACGATGGTATTGATTCAGCGGTGATCGTGGAGCAAGTGATTGAGAAACCGCATGCTCACATTTTATTTCCGCAAGTCCGGGGACTGGGAAGTGAGACGGGAATAATTATTAATCAATTAATTGAGGAAAAGATTAAAGGAATTACCATGATGCAGGAATGGTATGACGAGGAGACACTGTTCATGGAAATGTCATATGAGGTAAAACTTAACAAAAAGGGGTTCATCAGCCTGTTCTTTCGAAACTTTGCACAAATTGAACACGCAGCCCACCCCATGACTATTGTCAGGTCTCTGACAGTGGACCTCAATACTGGAGAAGAATATGAACTGTTTGATTATTTTCGAAACATGAGTGGCCATGCTTTAAAAATTACCAATTTTATTCTCAGGGAGGTGGAAAGAAAGGAAATAACCTTAATTATTGATTTAAAACTCATACCTGACAACCACACTTATTATTTATGTAAAGATGGTATTGTTATATATTTCCAGGAAGGAGAAATTGCGGCCCGCAGTTACGGCATCCTGGAATTTACCATACCCTATACATTCTTACAGTCCCTTTTTGAAATAGGATGCCCCCTGGAAAGGCTGCTCTAGCCGTTAACGCAAAAGAAGTGAATAAACTTTTAGCGAAAAAGATAAACAGGATTAACATATCTTTGTTATAATATGAGAGGTAGATGCCTGCAGCAATAATCTTCGACAATTAAGGAGCAGCAATGTTAGTTAACGCCCTTGGAGAACTATTAATTCTATTTTTTTTCGGCATTATGGGCTGGTACGTTTTTGCCCTGCTTAGAGCTCCCGTGGCACCACTGCTGGGTGCTTTCACCGTGCTGGGAATCATGCGGGCCACCGGGATAGATCTGCCCGCCTCACCCTTTTATCTTTCACCGGCAGTCCAGATGACTGTCGGCCTTTTTGTGGGAAGCCAAATCACACCTCAGACGGTGCGGGAACTAAAAACTTTAATTATGCCCGCTCTTATTATTGCCGCCTGGGCTCTGGGCGTGGTATTCGTGATCGGGGGTTTCCTGGCCCGGGTCACGCATCTGGACCTCTACACTGCCATGCTTTCTTCCAGCATGGGGGGGTTGCCGGAAATGGCGGTGCTGGCTATAGCCACCAATACAGAAGTAGCCGTAGTCATTGCAATGTTTACCTTCCGCCTGGTTTTTTCCGTTTTTGCCTTTCCCCTGATCTTCAGATACTGGATTGCCAGTGATGACATGGAAAACGGGGAAAAACAACAGGGAATTCCAAGCACCGAAACAAATGGTAAATTATTTGATATCCGAGCTGTCCCAGGCATGCTCATGAGAAACAATTCACGGCAACATACAATCGCCCGCTGCCGTGAATTAATAACTTTAGTCTTAAATATTAAGTTGACAGCTGTTCCGATCCGGCGGCTGAGCCGCCTCTTATTTCCTTTCGCCATGGCGGGCAGTGGTGCTTTTATCTTACATCAACTGGGAGTACCGGCAGGCATAATGGTAGGAGCCATGCTTTTTTCTGTAATTGCCTCCCTGGCCGGTGCCCGCGTCCAATTCCGCTCTCCTGTTGTATTTGGCATGCTTTTGGTGGGCGTTGGTATTATGATCGCCGATAACATATCCACCGGAACCCTGGAAGTACTGCTCTACAGCAACCTGGCCTGGCCCATGCTCCTTTCCACCCTGCTTATCGTGCTCAGTTCATTTCTCGTGGCCTATGTAATACACAAGGTTTCGGGCTGGGATTACCCCACCAGTTTTCTCGCTGCCGCCCCTGCAGGTTTAACGGTCATGACAACCCTGGCCCTGACTTACGGCAAAAACCCCCTGCATGTGTCAACCTTACAACTCTGCCGTCTGATTGTCCTCAAAACAGCCGTGCCATTAATCTTTATGTTTATGATTTAAAATGATCATAACCTTTTTTCCTCAGGCTCACTACTGACCCGTCTTCCCGTAGTAAATTTATACCCTTTGCTTTATCTGTAACCTTACCAATGATTGTAAAATCCACACCCAACTTACCCAGTTCCCCTTTCACAGCAAACGCCTGATCTTCCGCCAAGGTGACTAACAACTCATAATCTTCTCCGCCATAGAGAACCCATTCCAGGAAATCCTGTCCCAGGCTTTGTGCAGCCATTTGTGTATGCTCATCAACAGGCAGCATGCTCGTAACCACTGCCGCCCCCACGCCGCTTCCTTTACAGATATGATGTATTTCACTGGCCAACCCGTCACTGATATCGATCATAGCAGAAGGGGAGCCTGTTTGTAACAGAATTCCAGCTTCCTTAATGCGCGGTTGAGGCAGCAAGTGTGCCCGCAGCAGTGCCTGCTTTGCTGGCGGGGATAAGGACTGTTCCGGATCAGCCTCACCCGGCAGGTGATCTCCCCTTTTTAAAAGGGCCAAACCGGCCGCCGCTGCCCCGAGAGTGCCGGTAACGGCAAAGACATGTCCCGGTACAGCACATGCTCTTGTTACCGGGTTCCCTTCCATCTCCCCAATAACCGTTACATCCAGGATCAGTTGGGGCGCACTGACCGTATCACCCCCAATAATAAAAACACCGCATGAGGCCGCAAGCTCCCCCATACCCCGGTAGATTCCTTCCGCATAATCCAGATCCATATCGTTGGGCCATCCGGCTGAAATAAGGGCATAACGGGGAACACCGCCCATGGCGGCAATGTCGCTGAGACTGACGGCAAGGGCCTTGTGGCCAAGCTGCTCCCCTGTAATCCAGTCCCGCCGAAAATGTTGTCCCTCCACAAGCATATCACAGCTTGCCAGCATGCACTTTCCATCACTGGCACGAAACGCCGCCGCATCGTCGCCGATTCCCAGAATAACAGAATCGTTATAATCTCTCATTTGGTTTGTCAGCCGCTCAATGAGGGAGAATTCCCCCAATCCTTTTAACCTCACTTGTTTAACTCCTTTTTGTTTTAACTCCTTCTTTGCCGGTGTGCTTCTTTAACAGCACCGGCAACTTCCCGGGTGGCCCCGGCAATGTCCGGGACGGAAACCACTGCGGAGACAACGGCCACACCCCTTGCTCCGGCTAATATAACAGATCCGGCTTTTGATGCATTAATACCTCCTATACCTACAACAGGTATCTTAACTTCGCAGCAAATCTCCGCCAGGCCTTCCAGGCCGATGGGCTGTCCCGTATTATCTTTGGTGGCGGTTGGAAAAACAGCACCCACTCCCAAATATGAGGCACCAACCTCCTGAAACTGCAGTGCCTGCTGCAGATTTCGTGCAGTCACACCGAGGATCATATGGGGGGGCATGATGCGGCGCGCTGCGACTGCGGGCAGGTCATCCTCTCCCAGGTGCACGCCATCAGCCTTAACGGCTATGGCTACGTCCACATGGTCATTAATAATAAAAGTTACACCTTTCTCCAGGGTTAGCTCCCTTATTTGCTCTGCAAGGTAAAAGTATTCTCTGGTGAATAGCTCCTTATCCCGTAATTGGATGCATGTCGCCCCACCGGCAATCGCTTCCGTTACGACCTCACCGGCTGATCGTCCCCCGGAAAGACGGTTATCCGTAATAACGTATACACTAAGATCAAAAGGTTTTACTGCCGGCACGGCCAACCACTCCTTATGAATGATAGTCGAAAGTCAATGCCAAAGCATGTTGCGGGCGGCTGTGGCAGGCCGTCCCTACGGGGACTTTCGACTTCAATTTTGTATCTTAACTCCGGTTAGTTCCTCTTCCGACAGGAAATATAGAGTATCCAACCACTGATTTTTGAAGGCTGCCGGTCCGAGTAGCTTGTTATCCACGGTTTTGGCCGCTATTTCTGCGGCCATACCCAGGGCTGCAAGGGCTGATGTGGCGGCAACAAAGTAATCTTGCTCCACTGCTGCAAAAGCTGCCGTGACTGAAGCTGCCATACAACCGCTTCCCACTACCAGAGGCAGTAACAAGTGACCGTTAAATATACGGGCTGTGCGTTTGCCATCATAAACCACATCCACAGGACCCGTTACGACCACCACTGTTGCAAAACCAAGGATGTCCCTGAGGCGCTTCGCCCCTTCAAGGGGATCCCCGTCTTTGCTGCTGCTTAACGCTTCGATACCCCGGATTTCCACATCTCCCATCCCAGCCAGAAAAGCGATTTCGGCCCTGTTTCCCTTAATAATGGGGGGTTCTATTTTCCGTAATAATGACATAATCTCTCCCGTGCGATAAGCGGTAGCTCCCGCACCCACCGGATCAAAAACCACAGGTATACCCTGCTTGCGGGCCTTGATGCCCATCAGGCCCATTGCCTTGGCACGCTCCGGGGAAAGGGTTCCCGTGTTAATAACGGCAGCGTGGGCAGCGGACACCATTTCCTCCACCTCTTCTTCCGCCTGGGCCATCACTGGTAGGGCTCCCACGCTTACTGTTACAGCAGCGCAATCAGCCATGGTCACATAATTTGTAAGGTGGTGCACCAGGGGCCTCTCCCGGCGCACTTTATTCATAATGGCAGCAATAGATTTTCCGTCAAACATGCCCGGAGACCCCCTGTCATTTTCGCCACAGCGCAAAGTGATCCATGGGTCCATAGCCCTTTCCCAGTGCCGGGTCCCACGGCAGTATCCCCTGCAGATACCAGCGTGCTTTCATTACCGCCTGTGGCACAGGGTACCCCAGGGCGAGGCAGGCAGCCACAGCTGAGGCATACGTGCAGCCCGTGCCATGTGTGTTTTTGGTGTTGATTCGTCTTGCCCGGTAATAATAGAACATCTCTCCGTCAAATAGTACATCGGTAAGTACGTCATCCCCGCCTTGCATGTGCCCACCCTTCAGCAGGACAAAGGCAGAGCCCCTCCCGTGCAAAACCTGTGCCGCTTCTTTCATATCTCCAATGTCATTGATTTTCTGACCGCAAAGCACTTCCGCTTCCGGAATATTGGGTGTAATAACAAGGGCCAGGGGGAGAAGTTTCTCCCGCATGGCAGTTTGGGCATCCTCTGCCAAGAGAGAATCACCGCCTTTTGCCACCATCACCGGATCTACCACGATACGGCGCAGGCCGTATTCCTTTAGTTTGGCCGTTACCACTTCCACAATGGGGGCATTTCCCAGCATCCCCGTCTTCACAGCTGCCACAGGAAAATCCCGCAGCACAGCATCCATCTGAGCCTCCACCAGTTGGGGCGTCATCACCTCAAACCGGTCAACCCCCAGCGTGTTTTGCGCTGTAACTGCTGTAATCACGGTTAATCCGTAGGTCCCCTGGGCCGCCATAGCCTTAAGATCGGCCTGTATCCCGGCACCGGCACCGGAATCAGAACCGGCAATTGTCATTACGCAAGGTAAATTATTTTTTTTATAGTGTTTTTTCACATTACTTCAAACTCCCAGCTTTAGATTTAGCCCAAAGCCTTAGGATAATTACACCCAAAATAGAACCGGCCAGGCTGCTCAAGGTAAAAGGGATGATAAAAGCGTATGCCAGGCCGGCAAAACCCAGAATCCATTTGGCCAGGGGGAAAGCCACGAGAGCTCCCACAACACCAGTACCGATTAATTCACCCGCAGCTGCAAAATAATCCTTTTTCAAGTAACGGAAAGCCAAACCGGCCAGCAACGCTCCAAAAATACTGCCGGGGAAAGCCAACGGTGTGCCTGTCCCCATTAAATTTCGCAGGGTCGAGGTAAGGACGGCAGCGATGACAGCAGGCCCCGGACCGAGCATAGCCCCCGCCAGGACATTTATGGCGTGTTGCACCGGGTAAACTCTGGCCACTCCCACCGGAATGGAGAAAGGTGCCGCCACCACGCCAATTGCAACCAGCAAACCGATAATAACAACCATCTTCAGGGGAAATGTTTTTGTCAGTGAATGTTCCATACTTCTCTCCTCCTAGATCTCTTTATGTTTTCTTCCCAGCCCTGATTTTATCCTGACTCCTGACTTCTGAGTCCTAACTCTTTATATCATACACCTTCTCTGCCAGACTTTCCAAATCCACAAATGTCCTGCTTAACCGGGCAAGGAGCAGGGATAAAATGACTGGCACAAACAGGGCCGCCACAAAGGATAACAGCAGATTCCCCCGTGCAAATGCCGGGTCAGGGAAAAGCAGGGCTCCTGCCACAATCCCGGCCATTACAGCCAGAGCGGCATCCCGGCCGGTCAGGCGGGAGGAATAAAATCCGTAAAAGGTGGGGAACACTGCAGCTGCACAGACCAGGTCGGCCAGCAAAAACAGGTAGAGCACACTATAACCCCGGGAAGCTATTAATACCACAGTAACACTAATAATCGCAGTCAGGATGCGGGCACAAAAACGAAGTTTTTGCGGCGCAATAGCAGGGTAAAAACGAGCTATATCCACAGTAAAAACGGCTGCTATGGCATTAATAAGCGTATCCGCGCTGCTCATAACCAGTGCCAGCGCCAGGATGAGCAGCACCAGGAGAACCCACGTTGGTGCTACATTTAGCACCACTTCAAAAAGGGCTGCCGATGGAGTTTCCAATAAGCCCATGCCAACCGCCATCAATCCAAATAATCCGGCGAGCAGGACAACGGGAACAATGGTCAATCCCGCATATAAGAATGATTTTCTTACCACGCTCACATCCTTGCAGGCATAAACTCTTGACCAGAACCCCTGGTGAAACAAATTTGCTGCCACAATGGCAATAACAAGACTAAGGGCGAACTCCCAGCCACCAAGGTGACCCATACTAAGGAGTGAGGCATCTATCTCCCTGACGGACGTAAATATGGGTTCCAGCCCACCTGCCGTTATCACTACTGCACCAAATACAAGCAACAAAGCAGGCATGATAATCACAGTTTGCAGTGCATCAGTAAAAATTGAACCGCGGATGCCTCCATAGGTAGTGTAGATGAGCGTTCCGGAACCAATCAACAGGGCGGTCGCCCACAAGGGAAATCCCACCACCATATTAACGGCAATGGCAATACCGGTTAACTCAGCGCTAAGGAATACGGCCATATAGAAAACACCCACCACCAAAGTTATAACATACATGGGCCGGCCAAAACGGTAATAAACGAACTCCACTAAAGAAGAAGCGTATGGTGCAATACGGCGCAAACGGGGACCCAAAATAACGTATAGCAAAATAGCCAGGGCCTGCGCCACCGCATACCCGGCAATAGCAGTAATGCCTCCCCATGTTCCCGCCTCCGCCGGGGTAAAAAGTATCCATGCCCCCATAATGGAAGCAAAAACTGTAGCTGCTGAAAGCCAGGCGCCCATGGTTCCTCTGGCGGTAAGAAAGGCATCAATAGTGGAATAATGTTGCCGCGTATTGTAAATATAAAACATGGCAAGCATAGTAAATACAGCTACAGTTAAAGTAATAAAAATAAACGTGATAACCACCCCTGTCTTCATTTTCTGATCTATTATAAAAAAATAAAACGGGCCCAAGGGCCCGCTATAAAAAGCTTATCACTTTATATACATCCCTACGCTGGCATTACCCAGACGGACCGCGTTTTAACAGCCCGCACAACAGGTTCATAGGGTTTGGGAACTTCATGGCGTCCCCCTCTCAGCCTCCACTCGGAAGCACCCCCGGTTTATTATTTAATTTTAAACATTATACACTAATCTTACTGGAAGATGCAAGAACTATTTTGCTTCACACTGGCATATAATCCCAAAAGGGGTCTGACCCCCCTGTAAATATTTCTTTTTTATTAAATCACGGCATCTTTTTTCAGGTTTTCGATTATCTTTCTGTCTAAGCCCAGTAATTCTTGAAATATTTCTTCATTGCTTGATCCGATACGGGGGGGGAAACTTAACTGTTTTCCCTGCTCCTCTAAAAACGGTGTAATCATGGGCGGTGGTGCCAGGCCAAGCTTAAGACCGCTTTTTCGATCTTCTGTATAGAGCATCTTTTCCCGCACCAATGGGTCGTTCACAACCTCTTTTAAATTATTAATCTTTGATACAGCGATCTTGGCTTCTTTAAACAGTGCAACCAGTGCGCTTGTATCAAAAGTCTCCGTTATTTTATTAATTGCAGCATTCAAGTTAACCACATCAGCAATGCGGCCCGCATTTTTATTGTATTTTTCTATACCCAGGGAGTGGAAGGCGGGGATGTTCGTTAACGATTGCCATTGCCGCTCGTTACCCACCGTGATGTAGACATAACCATCCAAGGTACGGAATACGGAGGCAGGGGCAAAAAACTTATGCGTATTCCCCTTGCGCGTATAATGATAATCGAAATTATGGCTTAAACAGATGGGAACGGTAAGCCAGGAAACGGTACTGTCAAACATGGAAAGATCGATCCTGCTGCCCTTTCCGGTGATGGCCCGTTTAAGCAGTGCTTTCATAATCAATCCGTATGCATGTTCACTGGCCCCCATATCAGAAAGGTGAATACCCAACGCAAGGGGTTCACCGTTTTCTTCTCCGTTAATTTCCATCAGTCCGCCCCGTGCCTGCAAAATGGGATCATAGGCGACTTCATCATGTTGCGGACCGAACCCGGTAATGCCGAGCCAGATCAGATCGGGCTTGACAGCGGCAAGAGTCTCATAATCAATGCCCAGTTTTTGATAGTTCTTAGACAACTGGTTTGTAATAAAAATATCCGCCTGCAGTTTATCCATGATTTCTCTTAAAAGTTCCTGCCCTCGCGGTTCTGCCAGGTTTAAAGTGATCGCTTTTTTCCCCGCATTTATGGCAAAAAAATACGTATTCATCCCTTCCTCGTCAAAACAATTAGGACCGATATAACGGTCCGGGTCAGGAGCAGCGGGATTTTCGATACGCAAAACATTAAACCCATCCTGGGCAAGGCGAAAAGTAAGATAGGGAGCCACAATGGCCTGCTCGAGGCTTACCACTTTTAGCTCCCGGAAAATGCTTGCATCCATAGTACCAGATCCTTTCTGCTTACAGCACAACATTGCATAAAAATATATGTAGTTATCATAACGGACTTAACTGAAGCAGGTCAAGGACAAATTAAATTATCTTACTGTAACTATTCAGCTAAAGAATCCAATTCCATCCAGGGTTGCAGGGTTACGAACAGGTATCCTGCAATCCGGTTCACTTTATGACTGAGCGATTTACATATTATTTATTCTGTGAGATAGAATAAATAATTTTCCCGCTCTTTTCATAAGAACCAACCATGCCTTTACTCTTCAAATATTTGAGATGTGCAAGGGCTTCCCCGGTGGCAAACCAGCGCTGAAATACAGGAAATTCCTGCCAGGAGGGAGAAGGTACATCCCAACTCATACAGGAAGCCACCGTATAGCCATCCGCGGGGCCTTTACTCAAGATAGTAAGGACTTCTGCTTCCCTTTGTCTGTGATGATCTTGCAGTTCTCTGATGCGCTGCTGGGGGGCCCGGATTAATCCCCTGTGACCGGGGAGGATCAGATTCAGATTAAGGGCAAATATTTTATCAAGACTTTCCAGGTAGCTTTTTAAAGGATTAAATTCCCTTTCCATCAATAAGGAAATATTAGGCGTTACCTCTTCAAGGATATGATCGCCGGAAAAGAGCAGCTTATAGTTAGCATCGTAAAGGCACATACTGCCGGGGCTATGGCCCGGTGTTTCCAGGCATGTTAGTTCATAGTCTCCTACGCTGATTTTATCTCCTTCTTTTAAAAGGGTAAACTCCACATCGCTATCAAAGGTAGAAATGTAGGATCTGGATATTGTTTGGATCATCTCCTGTAATTCACTTCTGGGAAATCCGTTTAATACAGCAAATGCAACAGCACTATTCCAGGAGCTATCATCAAACACGATTTCCGCATCGGGTTTGTTAAAATAAACATTGGAGCGGGCAGAGGCGATTTTATATACAAGCTCCAAATGATCCACGTGGAGATGGGTAATAAAGAAGTCTGTTTGCTCAATTTCCATTTCCAGCTCAGCAAAAGCACCAAACAGCGCTTTTTTGCATTCATCTCTGGCCATCCCCGTATCAATGACCAGATGACGGTCCTGTCCCTTTAAAATATAGGAATTAACCGCTTGAAGGGGATTATCAACAAGTGGTACAGCCACACGGAAGACCCCGGGCAGCACATTTTCAATCAAGCTTTTCACATCCTTTTACCGTAAATACTGTTTAGTAATTATTTTTTCTGCAAGCTAACCTGTTTGTTATGACGGTCCCGTTCCCCTTTATTGAGGATTTTTTTGCGCAGACGGATACTCTTGGGTGTAACCTCCACCAGCTCATCGTCAGCGATGAATTCGATGGCTTCCTCCAAAGAGAGAAGGCGTGGTTCTTTAAGCCTGACCGTGTCATCGGAGCCGCTGGCCCGTACGTTCGTAAGATGTTTACGCTTGCATACATTTACTTCCACGTCTCTATCCCTGCTGTTGACCCCCACGACCATGCCTTCGTAAACCCTGGTGCCCGGTTCAATAAAGAGAGTGCCCCGCTCTTCGGCCTGAAACAAACCATACGTAACAGCCTCCCCTGTCTCCCAGGCAATGAGGGAAGCCTTAAAGCGTGTTTGAATCTCACCCTTATAGGGCTGGTAGCCGTGAAAGCTGTAATTCATCACACCCCGGCCCCGTGTTTCCGTTAAGAACTCGGAACGAAATCCCACAAGCCCCCTTGCCGGCACCATATAATCGAGGCGGATATCCGTCCCACCGGCGGGCGCCATATTAATCAGTTCACCCTTGCGCCGCCCCATTTTTTCCATCACAACTCCCTGCGCATCTTCCGGAATATGGATAATCAGATACTCCATCGGTTCTGATAAGACACCGTCAATAGTTTTATAGATAACCTCAGGTTTTGAAACCTGCAACTCGTAACCCTC
This sequence comes from Syntrophomonadaceae bacterium, assembly GCA_007122565.1. Lineage (GTDB taxonomy): Bacteria > Bacillota > Dethiobacteria > DTU022 > UBA8154 > UBA8154. Next base: position 17,707 of record SKTJ01000244.1, read on the forward strand.
ACGGCGCATATTCTCGATAAGAATGGTAAGATGGAGCTCACCCCGGCCGGAAACCTTGAATTGATCCGGACTGGCTGTCTCCTCGACGCGCAGGCTTACATTGGCGTTAAGCTCTTTGAAAAGACGTTCTCTCAATTTACGGGAGGTAACATAATCCCCCTCCAGGCCGGCAAAGGGGCTGTTATTAACCATAAAAGTCATAGCCAGGGTTGGTTCATCCACGCTAATCACCGGTAGTTGTTCGGGGTGGTTGGGGTCAGCTATTGTCTCGCCAATATTAATATCATCCAGCCCCACGATCGCCACCACATCGCCGGCCACCGCTTTTTCCACCTCAACCTTTTTCAGGCCACTGTAGGCAAAAATGCCAGCTGTCTTCCCTTTTGTCATAGTTCCGTCCGGATGAATAATTACAACCTGCTCCCCATGATTCACAGAGCCCCGCTTAATCATGCCGATGGCGTACTTGCCCAGATAGTTATCATGTTCCAGGTTGGATACAAGCATTTGGAAAGGCCCGTCCGGATCACTGTCAGGTGGATTTACATAATTAATGACACTTTCAAACAGGGGTTCCATGCTCGACTGTTGATCAGTCCAATTCCGGACAGCCCAACCCTCCTTGGCTGAAGTATAGAGCACAGGAAAGTCCAATTGCTGGTCATTTGCTCCCAGTTCAAAGAAAAGATCTATAACTTCATTCAAGACCTCCTCGGGGCGGGCATTGGGCCGATCCGCTTTATTGATTACAACGAGGGGTTGCAGATTTGCCTGTAAGGCCTTACTCAACACAAACTTGGTTTGAGACATGGGCCCCTCCGAGGCATCGATGATCAAGAGGACACCATTGACCATACTGAGGGCCCGTTCCACCTCACCGCCGAAATCAGCGTGGCCGGGAGTATCCACAATATTTATTTTGATTCCCTTATAAACCACTGCAGTATTTTTTGCCAGTATTGTTATACCCCGTTCCCGTTCAAGGTCTATGGAATCCATGACCCTTTCCACAAGAGCGGCATTTTCATGGAACATACCGCTTTGGTTGAGCAAACAGTCCACCAATGTGGTCTTACCGTGATCCACGTGCGCAATAATGGCAATATTGCGGATCTGTTCATTTGACAGGCTAACAGACATACTATTCTTTATTCCTCCTTGTGCTTCTTAAAAGAAAACACTTCCAAAGATTAATACCGGGGATATTCCCCGGCAATGTATTCCAAACAAGATTGTTAAAGGTAACTTACAACCTCTTATCTATGATCCTCAAATACACTACTATATTAAAACAGATTAGACAAGGTATTACAAGATTTTTTTTTCCTTAGTCTGCCGGGTCGTATGTTTCAATAAAAATATCCGGTTTACAGGGATAACACTCACCGTCAACACCACGAATAATAAAATCCCCGGCACTGGCAATATGATTACCCTCCAATGTGGGAATTAATAGTTCTGTTTCTGTTTGGTATGCCTCAATCACTAAGGGTTTTTTCCTGTATTTTTTTGCCTTTGCTTCATCGAATGTAAACATAGCTGTTTTTCCCCTCTGTACTTTGTTGATAATTAAGGCCTCGCCTTTAATTTTCCCTCTCCCTCATTAACGTATGTAAACGTGAGTTCTTTACCATGATATGGATTAAAAAAAGCGAGGCCTGAAGCCCCGCTTAACTTAATTTTTGTGTTTGTAGTCGATCATGCTTTCGCCAATGATCCAAGTTATCACCGGCAATACAATGGCAACGATTATTTCCGGATCCAGTTCCAAGCCGTAATAGTATGATAAAAACATAGTTATAGCAGTTATGGTTGCCAACCAGAATTTACGGCTCAGGAGCGGATGCCTGCGTATATTTTGCGGTGTCATTTCACTCATCCCCCCTTTTCACAGCACAAAAAAAGCATTTATCTACAGTTCTTCTATTATATGTGTTACGGTTTAATTTTGCTCTTCGTGTCATACGGGTTGCGTGCCGCCCCTCAGCAGACTCGTTTCGCTTAATAAAAAAAGGAAGAGCATCGCTCTCCCTTGGTTTGCTTGCCTAGTTTTTTAATGATTAACACCTTACAAAGCGCGCAAATGCTCAGGCCGCAAGTGGCTGAGGTCTCCGCTGAGGCGAACCGTTTCCAGTATTTTTAACAGTTTTTGTTGATCTGCGGGGAGGTTGCCCTTCAGGGGAAGGTAATTGGAAGCATGATTGCAACGGAATACACAGTTACTAAGTTCCAAGGACCTAAGCATCATTTCTATTTCTTTTAGAATATCAAGCTGCCCGGGAACAGTAAACTCTCCCCGTTCAACCTTCCGGGCAATAGGCGTGCCGTCGCAGACCATCAGGGTGAGCAAACCCAAGTACTCCGGATCTATTTGATTTAACAATGTGGCCGTATCCTTAGCGTGTGCTTCCATTTTGTCCGTTCCGCCAAGCCCGTTGATCACAGTTATGGAAAGGACAAGCCCGGCCGCCCTGGCCCGTTTCCCCGCCTTAATGATCTCATCCCTCGTTGCTCCCTTGCGAATCCAGGCCAATAGTGCCTCATTTCCTGTTTCCACTCCTAAGTAGACAATACCAAGTCCAGCCTCTTTAATTGCAGTGAGCTCAGACTCACTTTTTTCCAAAAGATCCTGTGGCGTGGCGTAGATACCAACCCGTTCAAGGTGAGGAAAAGCATTATGCAGTTTCTGAAGCACACTAATTAAGTTATCTGTTTGCATAGCCATGGCATTTCCGTCTGCCAGGAAAACTCTTCTTACTGTTCCCAGGGAGCGGGCCATCTCATTTATATCCTTTTCTATCTCAGCCAGTTCCCGCTCCCGGTATTTCTTATCCATAAAAACAACACAAAATGTGCATTGGTTATGGGAACAGCCGATGGTAGTTTGGATAATAAGACTGTTCGCTTCACTGGGGGGCCGGTATATTGCTCCTTCATAGCGCATATTAACTCCATCCTTTCAATTTATCTTCTGTCACGCTCGAGGTCGAAAAGCATTTTTTCCAGGTACCATTCCTCAGAACGGCCCGGGTGTTTCTGTTGCAGGCGTAGTATATAAGCGTCTATCTGCTCATCAGCAGTTGCGGGCGGGATCCCTGCTCTGCGGCTATATTCTTTACGTAAATTATTCGTTTTAGGCTTTTTACCCTTATACTTTTGAAAGTAGTAAAGCGCAATGAGTATGACTGCGATTATAATAACATATTCCATTTACGATCCCTCCTCTTATTTCCGCACCGGCTGTTTAGGGAGAATCAAGGTATACTTTCAAGCTCATATATAATATAACGGCGGGTAAACATGCGTGCCTCCACGAAGAACGTGGTTCCCTCATCATTTTCATAAAAGATAGCTGACCCCATTCTTTCTTTAAAATTCCAGCCCCGTTCCTGCATGTATTCGTGTAACGGCTCTTCCGGACCTGCTTTCTGTAAAAGTTTTTGATCCGGGGTTACAGGCACGATTTCCACCTGTGATATTTCCAAATTAATTACCGCCCGCAGTACCGGTAAAGGGCTGCCTTCCAGGAAAATGATAGGGTTAGAGTAAACGACTAATGCCAGCACAAAAATGCTGAACCAGAGAAACCAGGCAGAAGCTTTACGAAAAAATTGTTGTACCAAAACACGTGCCTCCAATAAACTGCCGTTCCTTTACTTTTAAGTTTCAACATTATAAGTAAATATCCTTTGCGCTGATATTGTGTATTACAAAAAAAAACGGCCGGTTTACCGGCCGTTTCCCGAATTACTCCTGTATAAAATCACTTGGACGGCTATCTCGGGTTCGTTTCAGGCCAGTTCGACTTCTTTACAGAGATAAACATCCTGAATGGCATTTAAAATGTTAATACCTTCCTGCATTTCTTTTTGAAAAGCCTTTCTACCGGAAATTAAGCCCATACCACCGGCCCGCTTATTAATTACCGCCGTTCGAACCGCTTGCCCGATATCGTTTTCCCCTGAAGCTCCACCTGAGTTGATCAGGCCAATCCTCCCCATAAAGCAATTCACAACCTGATAGCGGGTCAAGTCAATGGGGTGATCCGAAGTGAGATCAGAGTAGACTTTTTTGCTAGTTTTGCCAAAATTAACAGCCTCGAATCCGCCATTATTCTCCGGCTGTTTCTGTTTAACAATATCCGCCTCAATGGTGGCACTAAGATAGTTTGCCTGGCCCGTTAAATCTGCAGAAAGGTGATAATCTGTACCGTCCTTTTTGAATGCGGGGTTCCTTAAGTAGGCCCATAATATGGTTACAAGACCCAGGGAATGGGCATATTGAAACGCTTCGGAGATTTCGACGATTTGTCTGCGGCTTTCTTCTGAGCCGAAATAGATGGTGGCACCGACGGCTACAGCCCCCATTTCAAAAGCCTGTTGTACGCCGGCAAAAAGCGTCTGATCATGTTTTTCAGGATATGTGAGCAGTTCATTGTGATTTATTTTCAGGATAAAGGGAAGCTTGTGCGCATACTTGCGGGCAACAATGCCGAGCACACCCAGCGTGGAAGCTACGGCGTTGCAACCTCCCTCCAAAGCCAGTTTGACAATATTTTCAGGGTCAAAGTAGATTGGATTGGGTGCAAACGAAGCCCCGGCTGAATGCTCTATTCCCTGATCCACCGGCAAAATTGAAAGATATCCGGTTCCTGCCAGCCGGCCTGTGTTATAAAGTAGTTGCATATTCCGCAAAACCGCAGGCGGCCTGTTGGATTGGATAAAAACACGATCAACAAAATCAGGAGACGGCGTATATAGACTTTCCCGGGTTACAGTTTTGCAGCGATGGCCTAGCAGGAACTCCGAATCATTCCCCAACAGTTCAACAATTTTGTGAAACAAGGTTAACCCTCCTTCAGATTATCTGACGGTATCCCCCATTTTGAAAGATCCAAACCTTGCATGATTATTTATTACTACTATTTTTACTCTAAACAGTGAATCTTAATACATCTTCATATAATATAATTGAGCACCTGCGGCATAATTTCTATTTCCACGGGAGTTTTGCCCGGTTGTTCTCCATCCATTTCCAACAGAATCTCATTAGGAGATTCAATGCGTATTTTTCTGCCCCGGAGAAATTTCACTCCGCTGATTTCAAGATGCTTACCTTTGTAAACCCGGTAGAGATTGGCTATAAGTTTTGCTTTATGCATATCTGTAATGAACAGGAAATCTAAGAGACCGTCATCCAGAGAAGCCAGAGGTGTTATACGCATACCACCGCCAAAATATTGGCCGTTGCCGGCAACAATGGTGACAGCTTTTCCCTGCCAATGGAACCCGTCATCAACAACCACGGATACTTTCTGGTTTTGATAAAGAGCCAGAGAAACCAAAGTATTCAGCAGAAAAAATAGCGTACCCCCCAAAGCCTTTGCATGGTTACGCGTCCGGTTCACTAAAAAACCGCCCAAGCCCACATCAACAATATTACAGAAGTACCGTTTAGTTGTTTCTCCGCCCGAGCCTTGAAAGGTAATCATTCCAACATCCAGGCAGCGTAACTGACAGCGGGCTATACGCTGCACCGCTTCGGGTACGTTCCGGGGCAATTGGACAGTCCGTGCAAAATCGCCTCCTGTCCCCATGGTAATCAAACCTACAGCAGCTCGTTTTCTGGTTTCCCCGTCCACCGCAAAAAACCCGTTGACCACTTCGTTAAGGGTACCGTCACCGCCCACAGCTACCAGGGTATTATAACCTGCTTCCAGAGCATCCCGGCACAATCCGGTGCCTTCACCCGGTCTTTCGGTTAGAGCATAATCAAAATGTAAGCCTCCAGCATGTAACTGGACTTTTATGCCAGCCCAGCGTTTTCCTGTTTTCCCATGAGATGATGCGGGGTTGACAATTACGAATATCTTTTTTTCCATATATTAATATTCAACGAAGATAAGTTTCCTCCTGCCAATATATATATTTTTATTGCCAATATATATCCATAAATAAAAGGACTCCCCCGGTAGGGAGTCCCTTTTGCAATAATTATCCTGACAGTAAAATCATAGATAAAACTTAAATTTGTAACTTCTCCAGCACTTCTCTAACTCATTCCTTATCCTATCTTACCTTTTCTTTTAACATATCCACAAAATCACCCATCATGTTAACGATTTCCTGACCTTTTTGCTTGAGGCTATCATCCATTGATTCCCGACCGGCCTTAACTAGGCCTTGCAGGCTTTCCCTTCATTGTTCAGTGGATCGAGCCATTTTTTTATAGTCCATGCTTGTCACCTCCCTTTGGATCAGTGTTTCCAAAAGGGCGATGTTTTATATCATATTTATAGTTATCTGCATTTTTGTTAAAATGAATAATAATCCTAAAAATAATATAAAGGAGCTGGACACCGGCGATGCAAAACACGATCAGCGTAAAAACCAACCAGAGGGAAGCCCTTTACGACATCACCACAGCGGTTAAGAAAGTAGTAGCGGCGACGAATGTTGAAAACGGTCTGGTAAACATTTACGTGCAGGGAGCGACAGCCGCGATCATGATCCAGGAAAATTGGGATGAAAGTGTACAAACAGATGTGATTACGTTGTTAAAAAAAATAATCCCCCCAGGGGTGTGGGAACACGACAGGCAGGACGGTAACGGTGATGCCCACCTCAAGGCAGGTCTTGTGGGCCCGGGAGAAACGATTCCGCTTAAGAACCGCAAACTGGGACTCTCCACCTGGCAGAATATATTCCTCTGCGAGTTTGACGGGCCGCGGGACGGGCGAATAATTGTCGTAACTGTTATTCCCATTGCAACACAAAACACACATTAAAAGGACAAGACCCTGGAAGATTACTTCTAGGCTTTGCCTTCCAGAGATGGAGACTGCACTGTTAGATCGGGCTTGATAAAGCGGATAAGGAGGGCTGATGCGATGCAGAAAGCGCCCAGATAACTGAAAACTATTATGTAATTACCTGCGGTCCGGTCGAGGATGTAGCCGCTTAAAGATGGCCCCAGCAGGCCGGAGATCAAACCGTACGCGGTGAATACGAGGCCGAATATGGCGCCAAAATACTTTATTCCGAAGCAATCAGAAACCAGGGGCGCAGATACGGCAAACAGGGTGCCGAAGGCAAATCCAATGATGCCGGCAAGAACTAATATCAAAATGATTCCATCACCACGGGGTAAGATAAAGTACGAGATCCCTGCAGCCAAAAAGGTTATACTCATGATCCCGGTCCTGCCCATGTAATCAGATAAATATCCGCTCAGCAAACGACTGAGGCCACTGGTCAGATTGAATGCCGTTAGGATGAGCACAGCCATAGCAGGAGTTAAACCTTTGGCCAGACCGAAACCAACAGAGAGGGTTACCATAGCGATACCTGCAGAACCCTGCAAAGCCCAGGTAAACCAGAGCAACCAGAAATTTTTCGTACGCAGGCTTTCTTTAACAGTGAGGGAAAGAGGCGGCAGTGCCTCTTCAACTGACTGCTGCGTCGTTACTTTTTCTTCCTGTATTGCCGCAGCAGTTTGGATCCGTTCCGGCATTTCCGTGAAAGTGGCGGCAACAAGTCCCAGCACTACAAAAACAACAGCCAGCGTAACATTCATGGCAATATAACCCATGGACTCGAACATATAGTGAAATACGGGGGACATGATCGCTGCCGACAAACCGAAGCAGAGATTCACAATACCGGTAACGAGCCCCCGCCGTGCGGGAAACCAGCGCTGCACCGTAGTAAGGGCGGGAACGTAAACAAGGCAGGTGGCAAACCCATTGATAAAGGCCCAGAGATAGATAATTCCGATGCTGCCTGCATAAGCTACAGTGAAAAGATTAAGACTGCAGATCAGGACGCCCACACTGATCATCAGCCTGGCGCCGAACCGTTCCTGCAAGCGGCCGGCCAAATACATGAACGACCCCACCGCAGCAAGAATGAAGAACATAATATTACCGGTTGCAGCACTGCCCACCTGAAAAGTCTCCTGCCAGTACGGAGCCATCACTCCGGGGAAACCAAAACTTAAAGCCCCCGGCCAGAATATAGCCAGCCCGGCTCCCATAACCGCAAGGATCCCACGCTTATCAGTCAACAGTGAACTCCCCTCCGGCTATCCCCAGCATCCAATGAAAATTAATCGTCCTCATTTCCAGACCCTTCCGTATAAAGGCGCGCCATTTCAGCCAGATAGGAGCCTTCAGGTTCCAGCTCCAGAACCTTCTCCAGGTGGAGCTGAGCTTCCGCATCACGGTCACGCATAGAAAGAAACATTCCATAGAAAAGATGCACTTCCCCATTATCATCCGTCAAATCAAGGGCACTCTGAAAATACTCTTCCGCCCGTACATCGTCTTCCTGGTAAAATGCTGCCAGTAAAGCCAGTTTAAGCAGTAAATCAGCTTGAGCCGGACTTTCATTAAGGACGTCCTGTAAAAGCGCTTCGCCTTTTAGCGCATACCGGTCCAATGCCTCCACTCCACCTTGGCTGCCGTGAACCATGGCTATTTCGAGATAGATCTCACTCAACTGCAGTTTCAGCTCATCATCATCGGGGGATGCTGCCAGGGTTTCTTCCAACGAAGCGGCAAAGCCCTCCAAGGATGACAGATAATCCCCTTCCGGCACAGGCGGAGTCATACCCCGGTCACCACTCATAAAATAATCAGCAAAACCAAAAACTGCGCTGAAAACAAGTCCCGCCACCAGCAATAAAGCTACCGACGACACAAGAATCTTACGAAGCAATAGTTTGTTTTTTTTCCGTATTGCAGCCATTCTATCCCCTCTTCTAAATAAAAGTCAAAAGTCCAAAATCCAAAGATACAGGTGCTTCCCGTAGAGGCGGATGCACTGTCACCACTAATCCCCCAGCACGAGTAGCGAGTTACAGTTTTCGCAAAATACCAGCTGCCCCGGGGTAAGAATGCGGGCACGAAAAGCGGAGGGCAAAGATACATTGCAGATTCCGCAATATCCTTCCTGCACCAGGGAAATACATTGACCCTGCGTTTTAGCAGACATATCCTGATACTTTTGCAGCAGAGGTGGGTCCACTTGCTCCATAATGCTGTTACGCCGCTCATTCAGCTGCGCCAGTTCCTCTCGTGCAGCCTGCATTTCTTTTTGCGCCTGCGCTTTTACCTGTTGAAGCTGCTCCTGTTCTCCTTCCTCCTGCCGGCCCATTTCCGATGATTCGATCTCGTCTTTTTCCATTTCTTCCATAACAGCGAGAATTTCATCCTCAATGTTTGATTGTTCATTTTGTAAAGAAGAAAGTTTCTTCTCCATGTTTTCCATTTCCCGCGTACTTTGCACTTCACCGCCATAAAGCTTATTACTCAGACTGGCGATCGCCGCATTAACATTCTGTAAGTTCATTTCCCCGCGACGCAGCTTTTTCCGCCCCGCTTCAACTTTTTCTTGTTGATTGAGAATAGACTCCTGTAAAGTAGATACTTCTTTTTTTTGGGTGCGGTAGGCATGTACACTGGGAATTTTTTGCATCTCATCTTCTTTGCGGGCAATATCACGTTCGAGCTCCTGAAGTTCCCATAGTAATTTTAACTGTTCCACCTGGTTCATCCCCTTTTTTAACTCTACAAAAGGATCAGTAGAGTAGAGCCAACCCATCCCTTAATAGAAATACGTCCACGGGACCGGTCCTTCCCGCTCCATAATTACTTCTGTTTTGTACCCTCGTTCCTGCAATTTTTCTCTCAGGAAAGCTGCAACCACTGGGATAACCGGTTTTTCAGTAGCAGCGTGCCCCGCATCAAGGAGCGTCAGTCCCAGATCACACGCCTGCTGTTCATCATGATAACATATATCGCCGCTAATGAAAACCTGTGCTCCCTTTTGTGCCGCGTCTGTAAGGTACGTAGCACCACTGCCGCCCAGCACAGCAACCCGCTGAACAGACATAAGGCCATCCCCGAGCATCCTAAGCGAGCATGGGCGGAGCACTTGACGGCACTTTAACGCCAGTTCCTGCAACATGATTGGTTCAGGCAGGTCGCCCACCCGTCCCAGGCCCCTTACTTCCCCTTCCAGTAGGAGGGGATAAATATCATAAGCCACCTCTTCATAAGGGTGAACATCCACCATCGCCCGGATCACTTCATCCCGCACACCACCAGGCACGATCGTTTCCAGGCGAAATTCCTTCACCTTTTCCACCACTCCCTGGCTCCCGATAAATGGGTTGGTTCCTTCCCGTGGCATGAATGTGCCCGTTCCGGAAAGCTGAAAAGTACAGTGACTGTAATTACCAATCCACCCCGCCCCTGCATCAGCAAGAGCATTGCGCACTTTATCCTCGAACCCCTCCGGCACAAAGACAACCAGTTTCTCAAGCTTTTCCCAGGCCGAAGGATGAAGCACCACCATCTTTTCGAGCCCCAGCAGTTCACCAAGCACCTGACTGACGCCCCGGGGAGCAACATCCAGGTTAGTATGGGAGCTGTAGAGGGTGACTCCTTCCTTTAGAGCACGGACCAGCAGTGCTGCCCGTCGATCCCGCAAGTCAAGCCTGGCCAGTGGTTTGTAGAGATACGGGTGGTGAGTGAAAATAAAATTAGCCCCTGCAGCAAGCGCTTCATCAAGAACCGCCTCATTGAAATCAAGGGCAATGAGTACGTTATGTACCGGTACATTCGGATCCCCCCATTGCAGCCCGCAAGCATCCCCAGGCAGGGCCCACTGCAACGGAGCCAACTCTTCAAGTATAGTTATAATATCATTCCCTGCAGCTAACATCCGACAACACATCTTTCAGTTTTTGATAGCGGGAGCGATAAAAACGCTGCCGCCCCTCATTTGTTTTTTTTGCAGTTTTATTTAGGCTCTGCAGTATTTGCTCGCAACGCTCCAGTTTATGCTCCAACCAGGGGACCAGCAGGGGATCCGGCTTAGCAATAAGGCCCGGCCCCAATTCAAGCCTGAACGGATCGACAACATCCATAGATCCCTTTTCAATAGTAATTATTTCATAAAAACGCCCTTTCTCTTTAGCCAACCGCTCTGCAGTAATAGCAAAGCCACGGTAGAGCAGCCAGCGCCGTAGCAGGGATGCATCGCCCATGGGTTGCAAAACCAGACGTTTGTATCTCTCCAGGGATTTCCCGGCGGCCATGAGCAGGCTGCAGATTGTTTTTCCTCCCAAGCCGGCAATTACAATTATTTCCACACCGTCACGCTCCTGCAGAGCCGACAGGCCATCCCCGCAGCGTATCTCCACCTTATGTTCCAGCTTAAATAACGAGATTACATTACGGGCATGCTCACAATTTTTCTTAGATTTTTCCACAGCAATAACCCGGGGACAGGCTTTTTCAGTAACCAGGTAGAGGGGCAGGTAAGCATGGTCAGTGCCAATATCCGCAACGACACTACCCTCGGAGACGAACGATGCCACAGCAGCAAGGCGCAACCCAGGTTTAAAAAGAGAATATACTGCATTTAAAGGCATACACCAGTCACCCATTCTTCAGTCCTTTACTCAGTTCATTATAAAGTTTCTTTATTAATTAATCAATTTTAGACTTACTCAAAAAATAAATAAGTATACTACTCTAGTCCCCATAATCTGAGCCGATAATAACCGTAATCATGGTCTCCTTTTTCCCGGAGGCCTCAGACAATAACTCAGCCTGGGGAATCAATTCCAACACTTCCCATACCTCATCCCCTTCGAGGCGATTGATCACCTGACTGCGGCTGTAGTTAAAGTGATCCGCATTATCCACATCCATCACCTGGTAGCCCAGTTGCTCGAGTTTGTCTGCAAAACGGCCCGCCACTCCTGATTTACCACTACCGTTTAATACATTCACCGTTATCTCTTCCGGCGTTAAGATTGGGACTATAACAGGTGCTTCAGTTTCTTCTCCGCCATGTTCTTCTTCAATCTTCTCCTGTTGCGAGTCCCGTTCCTGTTCCCCCTTTTCCCCGGCACGCTCTTCCGAAGCCTTTTCAAAGCCATTCCTGGCGTCCGGGTAAAGGCCTATTGGTCTAAGTAAACCGACCTGATAACTTCCGATTGCTAAAAGAATGAGGACACCCAAGGCGACCAGGGCCCACTTGGAAGCCTTGCCGACCCAGTCTGTTTTACTTCTTTCATTCTCTTCATCCCCAAATTCGAAAAGGGGATCCTCTGAATCAAAATACTCCCTGGTCAATTTAATGGATTGATCGGAGAATTGACCTGATGGTTGTTCGGATGGTTGAGCAGCAGACTGAGCAGCAAGGGAAAAAAGATCATCCCCATCCTCCAGTATCTTCTTAACCTCATCAGGCGCCAGCCCTTTTGAAAAAAGTTGATCAATAGACTGCAGCAGTTTCATGTTATAAAGAGTAAAAACGATTTGATCCCGATCAGTTTCAAAGTATTCCCAGAAACGCTGCAAGTATCGCAGGCCCGTTTGCTCCGGCACTTCGCTTTTGGCTAATATTTCGGCAAGGATGTCCTCCTCCGTTTGGAGTTCCAGCCCTTCAGAAAGCAGTTCCCCATTCTCCCCGGCCCCGGGCGGCTCTACGCTGGCCTCCACAGTAAGCTCAATAAAATCAAACGTTACCTGCTTGCCATTAATATGAAGCTGATTCAGAAGCTTTTGAATTTTGATCAGGTCTTCGTTAACCAGTTTCCGTTTCATGGCACTTATGTCTCTCCTTATCTATAAAAGTAAATATTTCTAAATTTCGTCAAAAAACATAACATCCCCTTCTTTTAAAAGAAATCTATTAAAATTACTTCTTTTAGGACACCCGGACATTGGAATTACAATAAAATGCTAATATTTATGGCCTATTCCGTTATAATAACATTACAAATTGATACTTATACCAATTATCCACTGCAAAAGAAAGGTGAATGTAAATGCCTTACAATAAGGAATTAGAAAAAGTTTTCCTGGAGTTTAAAAGCTCCCCGGACGGCCTTTCCCCTGATGAAGCACAAAAACGCCTGCTGGAGACAGGCCCCAATATACTAGACGCTGAAGCAAGAATTAATCCAATCAGGGTAATCCTGCATCAATTTGCCGATCCCCTCATCTATATCCTCCTGGTTGCCGCCGTTTTTACGGCAATTATCCGCCACTTCATTGATATGTGGGTAATCCTGGCTGTAGTTGCCATCAATGCCGTTATCGGTTTTACGCAGGAATGGCGGGCAGAACAGGCTATCCGCTCCCTACAGGCCCTGGTTTCTCCCCAATCCCAAGTGCTGCGCGGCGGCGAAAGGATGGAAATAGAAAGCATTAACCTGGTGCCGGGAGATATTGTTTTCCTGGAATCGGGAACAAGGGTGCCGGCAGACTTGCGCCTTTTTGAAGCAAAAAAGCTGGATATTGACGAATCCACCTTAACAGGTGAATCAGCAAGTGTACATAAAAAAACAGAGGTGATTCTGGAAAAAGGAGTGAGCGTAGCCGAC
>SKTJ01000262.1 GCA_007122565.1 Syntrophomonadaceae bacterium
CCTACTCGCTGGTCAGGTCTTCCAAAGGTATAAACGCCATATATACTAACCAGGAGGACCTTTGTGTTAAAGTCTGTATCAATTGCGTTATATAATCAGCCACCTAAGGTCTCACGTCCAAGTGGATATAAGTAGCATAAGTGATGGAAATCCTCTCCAAGGGCTGCGGCAGGCAGAAAACACACCATCCAGAGGATGGCCGGGGTGGATTTTACTCTCTCCAAAGGGGCCGGAGCGGGCAAACTGCCTCCCCCAGCCTTGCCATACATCCTGGAGGCAGCAAAAAAAGATCTCGCGCTCAAATGAATTTATAAATGTATAAGGGAAAACTAAAATGAAGCGTGCCATAAAAGAAATAAAGGCTCTTTGAAGAGCCTTTATTTCTTCGCGGATGAGCTCCGCGAAATACTGGTGCGCATAGATGTGGTGTCGGGGATGGGACTTGAACCCACATGGTGTTAACCACACGGCCCTCAACCGTGCGCGTCTGCCTGTTCCGCCACCCCGACATGTTTTGTGCTACAGGCTAAAATATAGCATAGATCCTATTAAAAATCAAGCGTAACAAGAGTTTAAAATATTGTATCGGCTGGGCAGTTGCTAACTTTGGTGGCCTTTGTTTAAAAGTTGTTTTATCTGAGCAGGGTAATAGTATACATCAGAAGAAATAATATACAACAATAATGCAGGCAAGAACGGAGCGGATTTGCCATAATGGCTAAAACAAAGATTCCTTTTAGTAAAGGGGAGCGGGTTATCCTGGAGATTGTCGATCTTAACCACGCCGGGGAGGGGGTGGGGCGTTTTAATGGATTTACTGTCTTTGTCCCCTGGACGGTTCCCGGTGACCGGGTGGATGCTGAGATCATTTCCCTGCAAAAAAATTATGCCCGTGCCCTTTCACGTTTTCTGATAAACCCTTCGCCGCATCGCCTGGAGCCCCCCTGTCCTGAGCATGGGTTGTGTGGCGGCTGCCGGCTGCAGCATATCCAGTACAGTGAACAACTGCATCATAAGCAGCAACTTGTGGCCGGCGCGCTGAAGCGTTTGGGAGGGATTGATGTCCCGGTGCAGCCAACCATCGGCATGACAGAGCCCTGGCAATACCGCAACAAGGGCCAGTATCCGGTGGGGGAGGCAGAGGGTAAGCTGAAAATAGGCTTTTTCCAACAGCGCAGCCATGCACTGGTGGATGTCCGCCGTTGCTCAATCCAGCATCCGGCTGCTGACAGGACTGTAGCTGTGGCACGGGAAATAATAACGGAATTGGGCATACCCATATACAACGAAAAAAAGCACCGCGGGATACTGCGCCACCTGATTACGCGCACTTCCTTCAGCCATGGTGAGGTGCTCCTTGTATTGGTGACAAATGGACGGGCGCTTCCGTCAGGGGATCGCCTCATCAAGCAGCTTGTCGAAGGGGTAAAAGATCTGGTTGGAATTGTGCAGAATATGAACGCGCGCCGTGGTAACGTTATTGCGGGAGCAGAAAACCTGCTGCTCTGGGGCCGGGATTACTTAGTGGAAGAGCTGGGAGGGTTAACCTTTCATATATCCGCCGGCTCTTTCTTTCAGGTCAATCCCCACCAGGCAGAGGTGCTGTTTAATCTAGTGCGGGATTATGCAGATCTTACGGGCGGGGAGACTGTCTTAGATCTTTATTGCGGCAGCGGCGCTATTTCCCTTTTTCTGAGCAGCAAAGCTGCCAGGGTGATTGGCCTGGAATCATACGCCCCAGCTGTGGAAGATGCTAAGAAAAATGCTAAACTAAACGGGATAACCAACGTGGAGTTTCATGCCGGACGGGCGGAAGAGGTCATGCCGGCTCTGGCTAAGCAGGGTATAAACGGGGACGTCGTCGTGGTGGATCCGCCCCGCAAGGGTTGTGATGAAAAGCTCCTGGATACGCTGGCGGCAATGCAGCCCCCACGTATTATCTATGTGTCCTGCAACCCGGCCACCCTGGCACGTGATCTGCGCTACCTGACAAGGACCGAACCGGGTTACTACCCCGTTATTGTACAGCCCATTGACTTGTTCCCCCAAACTTCACATGTGGAGACGGTAGTTTGTCTCAACAGAAAAAAACAGTAAAATCTTAAAGCCATACACTGGAATTGGATGTTTTGTCATTTTTTAGCTTTCCATAACATATATATAATTAACATACTTATCAACAGAAAAGGAACGAGGAGTTTGGCAGATGAAGGGTGAATACCTTGGGTCGCTGCTCTCTTGTTTGCTGCTCTCGGCAGGGCTCTTTTCTTTACCGCCGCTTAGTATTGCTGATGTGGAAGGGGTTTTCGTTACTGCCTGGACTGGACTGGGGTTGCTTGTAGCTTTTGCTTTCCTGCGAGGCATGTGGGGAAAGAGGTAGCAATTGTAAGGGCAGTAGCAAGATCGTAGACTTGGTGATCTGTTAGCGCAATAGTTTCTTCCTGTATTTTTTCCACTGTTAGATAATATGTTACCGCTTCTGCAATGATTACTGCCTCTACATTGAGGCGGTATTTTTTTCCCTCACTTTCCAAAATGCGATCATCGAGGATATTGTAAACCAGGGGGTAAGGCAGGGCTTGGAACTCCTGGCCGATCAATTCTTTGGCAAGATCGTAGATGTGTTTGCGCAGGGCCGGTTCCACAAATGAGTTATCTTTCATGGTGATCTCCAGGCGCACTTCTTCAACAAGGGCAGGAAGCAACCTATCATGCTGTTCCTCAATTCTTTTTAACCGTTCCGTTGCTTCATAAAGTTCCACCTTTAATTCTTCTTTTTGCCAGTAATAATCATCCAGCCGTTTACCTTGCAGAAAATGCATTATGACCATACCTACCAGGATGCCCAAAAGAAGCAGTGTCAGGGTACGCACCATATTAATTGCCTCCATGGGAGTATTTTAAGAGCAGATAGCCGATATGAGCTCCCCCGAAAGCAAAGATAATCAGGGCCAGTTGCTTAAATATTTCCGCAGGCTGACCGCTGAGAAATCCCACCTCAATCGCTCTAAATGGGGTAAAGGTCCCGCCTAG
>SKTJ01000135.1 GCA_007122565.1 Syntrophomonadaceae bacterium
CCGGTCGTTGTTTTTCTATTTGGGCTTGTTGATCCGGCTATTACTGTTAGTCAGGGAGTTGTGCAAGGTAATATTAGTGAATTTGATCTAATCGGGCCATTGGCAGGGCAGCCATTTTCTGTGTTATTAGATGAAATGCAGGCTGGCAACACCTATGTAAATGTGCACACGGTACAAAATCCCGTGCCAGGTGAAATACGTGGCCAGATAGACCGCAGCAGATAATAACAGCCGGTAAAAATGGGACAAGGGGACAGGTCCCTTGTCCCATTTTGCAAACCATTTTTCATTTCACCCGTCTAATAAGAGGAAAGAGTAAAAAAAGAAAGTACGGTGAAATATTGAGGGCGCCAATAAAGCCGCGAAAAAGGACAAGACTGAGAATAATGCTTGGCAAATTATTTTACACATCAAGGCGTTATTTGGAATGGTTTTGCGGCAGCAAAAAGCTGGCCACGGCATTGGCTGACGCGGTGCTTCCCCATCCTGTATTTAAACACCAAACACCCCTTTTAAGAAAATTAGATAATGTGGATATGAAGCTGCAGTATAATAAGATTAAAAATCTCCAGCTGGCAGCAAAGCGTTTAAATGGAGTTGTGGTATATCCGGGGGAGACTTTTTCCTATTGGCGCTTAATTGGTAAAACCACCAGGAAAAAAGGCTATCTGGATGGCATGAATCTTTTTTATGGAAAAGTGGTGCCGGGAACCGGGGGAGGTTTGTGCCAGTTATCAAATTTGATATACTGGATGACCCTGCACACGCCCTTAACCGTGACTGAGAGGTATCGTCACAGTTATGATGTTTTTCCTGATTCAAACAGGACCCAGCCTTTTGGCACAGGTGCTACCTGCGCCTATAACTATCTCGATTTACAGTTTTATAACGGAACTGACCAGCCTTACCAGCTTCAGATATATTTGACCAACACGGACTTGGTGGGAGAGTGGAGAACAACTAACAGTTCAGGTCGTACTTATGAAGTCTACGAGAAAGAGCACTGGATAACGCATGAATTCTGGGGTGGTTACGTCAGGCATAACCGAATTGGCAGGCGTATTTACGATGTGGACAAGGTATTGTTAGGGGACGAATTGGTAACAGAAAACCATGCCATCATGCTGTATCAACCTTATTTGAGTGAAGGGATAAATCAGGAGATAGCAGATAGGTGGTAGCAGATAGGTAAAGCAAAGCAACCTAATTTTTTACAACGTATATATTTAGTGAAGCAGGTCACTTGTCATTGCAAGCCGCGGGCCTGGGAGTTAGGCCAACTTATTTATCTTGCTTCAGCTTTAACTTGGCGAGTGCATCGGCCAGCGCTGTGTTTAAGGGCTGATCTTCGGCCTTCTTCTGTTTATGCAGATAACTTGATACATCCTTCTTGGAAACACCGCTCTTTTCTTTTCTTCTTTTTTCAAAGGCAGAAAGTTTTTCCCGGTAACCGCATTTACAAGTAAATATTTGTCCATCTCCTGCGCCGCGCAGTTCCAGCTTTTTGCGGCACTGGGGGCATCTGGCATTGGTTATTTGGGAAATGAGATTGCGATGACCACAATCCCTGTCCGGACAAACAAGCATTTTACCCTTCTTCCCGTTCACCTCAAGCAGATATTTGCCACATTCGGGACATTTATTTCTGGTTAGATTGTCATGCGTAAAGGTTTTCTGACTGCTTTTTATCTCATTTACTACTACTTTAGCGTAAGTTTTCATCTCATTAACAAAGGTTTCCTTATTCAGAGAGCCTTTGGCGATGGATTCTAACTTCCTCTCCCATTCTGCAGTTAATGCGGGAGACTTTAGATCTCCGGGAACCAGGTCAAGTAACTGCCTGCCTTTGGAAGTGATGAAAATATCTTTCCCCTTCTTTTCGATGAGGAAGCTGTTAAAGAGCTTTTCGATTACATCGGCCCTAGTGGCAACTGTGCCCAGCCCGCCTGCCTTCCCGATACTCTTGATTAAATCCTTGTTTTCACCGGCCATGTATTTGGCGGGATTTTCCATGGCCCCCAGGAGGCTTCCTTCATTAAATGGAGGCGGTGGTTTTGTCTCACCTCTGGTTTGCTTTAAACTCGTTATTGTTATATTGTCCCCTTGATTTAACTTGGGCAATGTTTGCTCTGCCAGATTATCCTTTTCGTCTTCCCCGTCTTCATCATCGAAGTTGTTTTCATAAACTTCCTTCCAGCCTGTCTTAAGAATAGTTTTGCCCCTGGCCATAAAGAACTCTTCGCCTATTTTGGCCTTGATTGTCGTTTGCTCGTATTCAAAGGGAGGATATAAGGCGGCCAGGAAACGCTTTACCACCAGGTCAAAGATTTTCCTCTCCTTATCACTTAATGCGCTTAAATTAACCGGCTGCTCCGTGGGAATAATGGCATGATGGTCGGACACCTTGCTGTTATCAACGAAAGATTTAGAGGCGCTGACGGGGCCTCTGAGAATGGGCAAAGCTTTGGCCTTGTAAGGTCCCTGTCCACAGGCTCTGACCCGATCCTTTAATGTGTCCACCATATCCGTAGTGATAAAGCGGGAGTCGGTGCGGGGGTATGTGAGGACTTTGTGGCTTTCGTACAGCCCTTGCATTATCGAGAGTGTCTCCTTAGCGGAAAAACCAAAAAGCTTATTGGCATCCTTTTGCAGCTCTGTCAGATTATAAAGCTGCGGGGGCATACTTTTTTTGTGAGATTTATGAACTTCAATAATTCGGGCATTTTTATTTTGGGTGGCTGCCAGTATTTTATCACATTTGTCCTTATCAAAGGTTTTAATGTCTTTTGTTTGCCGATCCTGCCATACCAGCTTGATGCCAGCGGCGGCGGCAGCAATGCCATAATAATTTTTGGGTTTAAAATTATTTATCTCCGCTTCTCTTGCGGCGATAATGGCCACTGTGGGCGTTTGCACCCTTCCACAGGACAACTGGGCATTAAATTTGCAGGTCAGGGCCCGCGTGGCATTGATCACCACCACCCAGTCC
>SKTJ01000144.1 GCA_007122565.1 Syntrophomonadaceae bacterium
CAGTAAGGGCTTACACTTTTTAAAGTGCGAGCCCTGCTGCACTTTTTGCCCCGATCTATCATGATTTATAATATGAAAGGCAGGTTTTTTTGTTACTGTTATTATTGATAATGAAATAGAAAAAAGGCTGATCTCGATTAACATTTTGCGGCGGATAACCATAAAATATAAAAATAACCAGCATTTTGTGTGGTATCCGTTTGTTAAGGAGGTAAAAAAATGTCTCAAGAGTTTATTGCCGGCAAACGCTACCCCCGTGGTATGCGTCGTAACATCAAAAGTAAGGGGAAAAACCCCTGTTCTTATTACGATGTGGGTAAATCTATGCGGAGCAGCAGTCCGGAGGAATATGACAAAAAAATAGCGGAAATGAAAAAAATGGGCAATTTTTCCTGACGGAAGAGTTATCTTTCCGATGGTTCATCGGAATAACGCAGAGTAAAAGATTGGAGTGCTAACACTGGTGTTTAAAAATGTATTGGTGACCGGGGGAGCCGGTTTTATCGGCAGTAATTTTTTGCTGTACATGGTGCCCCGTTACCCCCGGACTAAATTTGTTAACCTGGATCAACTGACCTACGCTGCCGATATTACCAGGCTTGAGGAGATAGAAGACTATCCTAATTATTCATTTATGAGGGGCGATATCAGAAACCAGGAGACTGTAAATCAAATCATCCAGGAGGGAGTGGAAGCGGTTATTAATTTTGCCGCCCATTCCCATGTGGACCGGAGCATTGCAGCGCCCCGGGATTTTATTGATACAAATATAAGCGGGTGTTTTCACCTCTTAGAAGCGGCAAGAACCTGTAAAATAAGAAGATTTCTTCAGGTTTCCACCGATGAAGTATATGGATCTCTTGGCGAACAAGGATATTTTAGCGAGGACTCACCCCTTGCCCCCAACAATCCGTATGCCGCCAGCAAGGCGGCTGCCGATTGTCTGGTCCGTTCTTACTGTAAGACTTACGGCTTTCCCGGTTTGGTTACCCGCTGCACCAACAATTACGGGCCGCGCCAGCACCGGGAAAAATTTATACCAACAGTTATCTTTAAGGCGCTGCGTGACGAGTCCGTTCCTATATACGGGGACGGGCGGCAGATCCGTGATTGGATATACGTGGAAGACCACTGCCGGGCCTTGGAACAGGTTCTTTTAGCAGGTAAGCCTGGCAGTATTTATAATATCGGCACCAACGAAGAAAAAACCAATCTGGAGTTGGCCGGCTCAATCCTGAACATCCTTGGCAAGTCCCCGGCCCTACTTCATTTTGTCAAGGACCGTCCCGGTCATGACCGCCGTTATGCCCTCGCTGCAGGCAGCATCAGGGAAGAGTTGGGCTGGCGGCCTTGTTACGCCCTTGAGTTGGCTTTGACTCTAACAGTGAACTGGTATGTAAGCTATTTCAAGTCAGTATGAAGGAGTGAAAAAAATGTCTGCCATAGACGGTGTTCTTGTTAAACCGTTAAAGTTTATGTGTGACGATAGGGGGCGGCTCTTGGAAATATTCCGCAGAGACGACCCCTTTTTCCAACAGTTTGGTCAGGTTTATGTTACCACGGCCTATCCCGGAGTGGTAAAAGCCTGGCATTATCACCGCTTGCAAACGGACCATTTTGCCGTTATTTCCGGCATGGCCCGCATTATCCTCTATGATAACCGGAATAAATCGCCCACCAAAGGAAACATTGAGGAATATTTCGTCGGAGTATATAACCCCCTGCTAATTCGGATCCCTCCATTGGTTATACACGGCTTTGAGGCCCTGGGGAAAACGGAAACGTTGTTGCTCAACTGTCCCAGTGAACCCTATAACCATGAAAAACCTGATGAGTATCGAATCCCCCTGGGTGATCCCCGTATCCCTTATTCCTGGATAAAAGGGGAGAAAGTAGTATGAAAGGGCTGGTCCTCAGCGGGGGGACAGGAACACGCTTGCAACCCTTTACCTGGAGTACACCTAAGCAGCTTATCCCTGTAGCCAACCGGCCACTTTTAAGTTTTATTTTATGGGCACTGCAAAAAGTGGGCATTGCCCAGGCCGGTATCATTACCGGCGATGAGGGCCTGGAGCGGATTCCTCATAAATTAGAGGGGCAAATACCGCCGGCCCTGGAGTTGACCTATATCAGGCAGGTGGGACCCCTTGGCCTTGCCCATGCCGTTAAAACAGCCCACTCCTTTTTGGGTGAAGATGACTTTATGATGGTGCTTGGGGATAATATTTTTGACCTGAGCCTTGGTGAAGCGGTGGCCGTTTTTAAACAAACGGGGGCGGATGCGCTCCTTTTTCTTACTCCAGTAGACGATCCGCAGCGGTATGGCATTGCGGAAGTGAGGGATGGGCAGATTTTATCTCTTGTGGAGAAACCGGTTACACCCCGCAGTAATCTGGCGATTATGGGGATTTACCTTTTAAGCAAAGCTATTTTTCCCGCTATTGACCGAACCCGTCCCTCGGCCCGGGGTGAACTTGAGATTACCGATGCTCTGCAAGAGTTATTAAATATGGGCGGTAAAATCGTTCCGTATCTTTACCGCGGTTGGTGGCTGGATGTGGGGAAACCAGAAGATGTGTTGGCAGCCAATCGTAAAATGTTGGATCTATTACTTGGCACTGTGCCGGCAGATAACTGCAGTGTGGGTCTTTCCAGTTCTGTTACTGACAGCACGTTACGGGGCCCGCTGATTATTGGCGAGGGGTGTCGCATTACAAATGCCATTCTCGGACCGTACTGTGCTATCGGTCGGGGATCTGTGATTGAAAATGCCCGGATAATGGAGAGTGTTGTGTGTGAGGATGTGGAAATTTGCAACTTGGAGGCCCAATTGTACAAAAGTATTATTGCCGAAAATGCCCGGATTCAGGGTCAATCAGAGGGCGGGGCGAATGTGCGCCTGCTGTTGGGAGCCGGCTCCAGCATTATACTCTAAACTGCAGTGAAGGCGCATTGAACTTAGAGATTCCCGTTATTTTTTTGCTTTACCGTCTGTATTTATACAAACTCGCAAAATTGTCTCGTTTATTGCACACAGCCAGGGCAGATGGTATAATGATCAAAATATATATGAAAATGCAACATGCCGCGGCAAGATGGAGGTACGTATGGAAAAAGAAACGCTTAAAGTTGGGCTGTTGGGGTTGGGCACGGTTGGTTCGGGTGTGATGAATATTCTGCAGATGAACGGGGAACAGGTTAGGAGCCGCGCCGGAATAAGTATTGTAGTAAAAAAGATTCTGGTACGAGATTTAAAAAAAGAAAGGGCAGTGGAAGTGGATCCTTCCCTCCTCACCACGGATGCTGCGGAGATACTTCAGGATCCGGAGATCGATGTGATCATCGAACTTATGGGCGGCCTGGCGGTGCGGCAATACGTTGAGGAAGCACTGCGCCTTAAAAAATTTGTGATTACAGCCAACAAAGATCTCATGGCCACCGCCGGCGCGCCACTGTTACGTTTGGCCCGTGATAACGGGCGCAACATCTATTATGAAGCAAGTGTTGGCGGGGGAATCCCCTTGATCAGGCCCCTTAAACACAGCCTCGGCGCCAACAGGATTCTGCGTCTTGTGGGCATTATCAACGGCACAACCAACTACATCCTTACCAGAATGGACCTGGAGAATATGGAGTTTGCTGACGCCCTGGCAGAAGCCCAGGCGCGGGGTTTTGCCGAGCAAGATCCCGGGAATGACCTGGAGGGTATAGATGCTGCGTATAAACTCTGCATCCTTGCCGGCCTGGCCTTCAATAGTCAGGTTCATTTTGATACTGTTAACGTGGAGGGAATCAGCAACATAAAGCAGCGGGATATCTTATATGCCCGCGAGCTGGGTTTTACGGTAAAACTGCTGGCTATCGGTGAAGAAAAGGCGGAGGGGCTGGCGTTGCGTGTCCACCCTGCCCTTGTTCCACTCACCCACCCCCTGGCCGGCGTTCTTTATGAAAACAACGCTCTTTATGTGGAAGGCAATGCCGTCGGCGAGGTTATGTTCTACGGACCGGGGGCGGGGGCGATGCCCACAGGCAGTTCTGTGGTTGCCGACCTCATCGATGTGGCCCGTAATATTAACCATCAGGTGGAAAACGGTATTATGGAAACGGACTTCCTGGACAAAAAGGTTGTCCCCCTGGAGGAACTTGAATCGGCCTTTTATCTGCGCCTGCTGGCCGCGGATCAACCCGGCGTTTTTGCCGGTCTGGCCAACGCCTTCAGTAAGGAAAAGGTTAGTCTGGATATGATCATTCAAAAACGCAGCCGCGAAGGGGAAGCAGAGATTGTCCTTGTGACACACCCTGAAAAAGAAAAAAACTTTAACGCTGCCCTGACCCACATCCAGAAATTTTCCGGCATTAAGGCGATCAAAAGCGTTTACCGGGTCATCCGCAAGTGAAAACTGATGGAAATAATAGTTATATAGCCTTTTTCACCGCCCGGAAGGAATAAACCCTTTTAATGTGGAATAGTAATAAATGTTCCATTCTCTTTTTTAACCGCAGTATTATAAAGGGAATTCAGCTAGAATCGGGTGAGATATGCGGCTTAAGAGGGGAAGGGAGCGCCTCTGTCTGGAGTTTATGTTAATAGGGGTCACCGATACAGCAGGCCCACCTGGGCGGAGGTTGATCTTGCAAAAATCGCTTCCAACATTAAAGAATTCCGCCGTTCCTTAGGTGACACAGTTAAAATAATGGCTGTGGTAAAGGCAAACGCTTACGGACACGGTGCCTGTGAAGTGGCCGGTGTTGCTCTCGATGCCGGGGCTTTCATGCTGGGAGTGGCGTCTTTAGAGGAGGGGATGAGCCTGCGTAGCCGTGGTATCGGTGCGCCGGTGTTAATCCTCGGCTATACCGATCCGGAGCAGGCTGCTTTGTTACAGGAGGATGGGCTTACTCCCACCGTTTTCAACTGGGAGGGAGCCCGGGATTTGGCGCAGCAAGCCTGTGCCCTTGGCTGCCGTATCCCGTTCCATTTTAAGGTGGACACAGGTATGGGCCGCCTTGGGCCGGCTAACACGCGCGATGCCCTGCTTCTGCTGAAAAAGGTATCCGCCCTTTCCGGACTGAAGCTCGAAGGGGTCTATACCCATTTTGCTGCTGCAGACGAAAAGGAACGGGATTTTACTGTGGGGCAGGTTGTTCTCTTCCATCAATTTCTTAATGCTGCTACCAGTCAGGGGATTCATATCCCGCTGCGGCACGCAGCCAACACTGCAGCAGCGATCGAGTATCCGGAGGCTGCTCTTGATATGGTACGGCTGGGTATTGGTATTTACGGCTATTACCCTTCATCCGCTGTTGACCGTCAGAAAGTTAGATTGCAGAGCGCTTTTTCTCTGAAAAGCAGGATAGTTTATTTAAAGAAAGTTTCCGCCGGTACGCCCGTTAGTTATGGTGGGAAATACCTTGCCCCGCGGGAAACACTCGTTGCCACTGTTCCCCTGGGTTACGGTGACGGCCTGAACCGGCTTCTTTCAAACGGGGGGGCAATGTTGGTGCAGGGGCGGCGCGTCCCTATAGCGGGCAGGGTTTGCATGGATATGACAATGCTTGATGTAGGTTCTCTTTCCGGGGTACGTGAGGGTGATGAGGTTGTTGTTTATGGACATCAGGGGAGTGAGGAGATCAGTATCGATGCGGTGGCCATGCAATTGGGGACGATAAGCTACGAAATACTCTGTAACGTCAGTCACAGGGTGCCCCGTCTTTACTTTCCCGCTTTCAACAGCAGTAATGAAGATTTACCAGTATAAAGATACAGCGGTTTCGGGTAATAACTAGAAATAAGGATCTTACCGCAACCAATCTTCAGGGGGTGCGTTCTTTGCCAAGAACGAAACGAATCATGATCAGCCTGCCGAACAATCTATTGGAAGAAGTGGACGGCGTGGTTGAAATGGAGAAACGGACGCGCAGCGAATTTATCCGGGAAGCAATGAAACTTTATCTTCAGGAACGAAAGAAGCAAAAAATCCGCGAGCAAATGCAGGACGGCTACATGGAGATGGCGCGGCTCAATTTGGCATTGGCCAACGAAGCCATTAGCGTGGAAAATGAGGCAGACCGGCTGGCTGATGAAATGGTTGGAGAGTGAGTATGGTGGAGGTTAAACGCGGATTTGTCTTTTTTGCCGACTTAAGCCCCGTAATCGGCTCCGAGCAGGGTGGTTTCAGGCCTGTACTCGTGGTCCAAAACAACGTGGGTAACAAATTCAGTCCCACTGTTATCGTTGCAGCTATAACCTCACATATCGAAAAAGCAAAGCTGCCTACGCACGTGGAACTGAAGGCACGACAACACGGGCTGGAAAAGGATTCTGTCATTCTACTTGAGCAAGTTCGTACTATTGATAAGCAGCGCCTGCAGCAGAAAATTACAGAACTGGATGATAAAACCATGGTTCGCATTGATGAGGCGCTGAGGATTAGCCTGGGACTGATTGATTTCTAATGTTTTTATCTAATAATTTCCTGACGGTGATAAGCAGATGATTCCCATTGGTGTGACCTGTTCATACCAGGAACAGCATAATCGCTTCCGCCTGAATGCCTCCTATTGCCGGGCTTTGGAAAAAAGCGGCGGCCTGCCTCTTGTCATGGCAACGCTTAAGACAGGGTATGCAGCCGATTATTTAAGTATGCTCCGGGGACTACTGCTCAGTGGCGGCGGAGATGTGGATCCCTGTTATTTTGGAGAAGAGCCACTTCCCGGTTGCGGGGAGATAACACCGCAACGGGATGCAATGGAGATTGAACTGGTAAGACTGGCTCTGGAGTGGGACATGCCCGTGTTTGCCGTATGTCGTGGCATTCAGGTGCTTAACATTGCCTGCGGTGGGGATATTTACCAGGACCTTACCCGGCGGGAAGGTGATTGTCTGCAGCACTGGCAGAAAGCAGCAGACCACCATCCCACGCACAGCGTGGTTCTTGTAGCTGGAACTGGATTGTCCAACATTTACTGCGGTATGGAGAGTATCCGGGTTAATACTTTTCACCACCAGGCAGTACGCCGGCTGGGCACCGGTCTGGAGGTTGCGGCCAGCTCCCCTGATGGTATTATCGAAGCAGTGGAGATGAAGGGCCGTTCCTTTGTATTAGGGGTGCAATGGCATCCCGAGTCGTTAAGCCTGGCTGAAAAAAAAGGGGGACAGGAGCTATTTGATGCCTTCCTGCATGCCGCATCCCGGTATAAAAGAAAGTCAAATGTCAGGTAAAAGAATGTCAAAAGTCAAAAGTCAAATGTCAAAAGTCTAAAGTCAATGACTAAGGACAGCACTGTCTCATTAACACTATCAGACAATGAAATAGCGTATTCCGCGGGCGGACAGGGTCGTCCGCCCCTACGGGAACAGCAATATATTTGGGTTGTATCTTTTCCAATCCAACTTTCCAACTTATTTTTAGACTTTTGACATTGGACTTTTGACTTTAGACTATTATTTACGAGGTGATATCATTGAAGATTTCCCGTAGAGCACTGGGGATTAGCTCCTCACCGACTCTGACCATTGATGCCCGGGCTAAGCAGTTAAAAAGCGAGGGAGTGGATGTAATCGGTTTCGGTGCCGGCGAGCCCGATTTTGATACGCCGGAGCACATCAGGGATGCAGCTATGGCGGCGATCCGGGAAGGTTTTACCCGTTACACTCCGGCTGGAGGCATACCTGAATTAAAGGAAGCTGTCTGCCATAAGTTTAAGCGGGATAACAATCTCCGCTACAGCAAAGCACAGATAGTAGTGAGCAACGGGGCAAAACAATCTTTGGCAAATATATTTATGGCCATCCTCGATGCAGGGGACGAGGTAATTATCCCGACGCCTTACTGGGTAAGCTATCCTGAATTGGTGAAACTGGCTGACGGAATCCCTGTATGCATAGAAGCAGCGGAGAAGGACGGCTACATGCTCACTGCAGCTTTACTTAAAAAGCACCTCTCTCCCCGTACCAGGGCGATTGTAGTAAATAGTCCCAGCAACCCCACGGGGCTCCTTTACACTCAGGAGGAACTCTTTGCCATCGCTGCTTATGCCATAAAAAATAACCTTTGGATTATTTCCGATGAGATTTATGAAAAGTTAATCTACGATGATGCAGAACATATTTCCATAGCTTCTCTGGGCGAGGAAATAAAAAAACGCACCATTGTTGTTAATGGAGTCTCGAAAGCTTATGCCATGACAGGATGGCGTATTGGTTATACAGCATCGGAGCCTGAACTGGCGGCTGCCATGGATAGAATCCAGAGCCATGCAACTTCCAACCCTAATTCAATCGCCCAAAAGGCAGCCCTTGCAGCGCTGAGTGGTCCTCAGCAGTGTGTGGAGGAGATGCGCCAGGTTTTTTCCGGTCGTCGCTCTTATGCCCTCGGACGTATTAATAAAATGCCCTACCTTTCCTGTGGTACACCGGAGGGGGCTTTTTATCTTTTTGTCAATGCTGGACAGGCCTGCGGTCGTAATTTCCGCGGCACCACGATTACAGACACAGATAAACTGGCGGCCCTGCTGCTGGAACACTACCGTGTGGCCATAGTGCCGGGACGAGGTTTTGGCGCACCGGAGTACGTGCGTCTTTCTTACGCCACCTCAATGGAAAACATCAGCGCCGGACTGGACCGCCTGGAAGACTTCCTCAGGGAATTGCAGTAGAGAAATAGCATACGGGCACATAGACCTGCTCCTACAAGAGACAAGAAAAAATAAGATTAACTGTCCACTTTAAAGCATGGGCGAGCAGGGTCGCCCGCCCATGTAACTGCCCTTTCAAATTCAACCAACCAACCATCCATCTGTCTAACTATCTAACTAACTTTATCAACGTACAAAGTGCCATCTTTTGCGAAATTCTCTTTTTTCATCTCTCTGATAATTACCGAAACATCGGCGGCGTTACAGTTGATTGTTTTAACGAGCGCCTCAGTAACCTCCTTAACCATTGCCCTTTTCTGATCCTGATTCCTTCCTTCCAGCATTTCTACCTGCACAAGGGGCATAACGTATTCTCCTTTCTTACAGGGCTTTGCCCCGCTCATTTTTTACTGTGGTTCCCATTACTCTCAACGGGACTTACAGTCACTCTCATTTTAACACCAAAGCCTGGGTCGGGACCAGTATTAGATCAAATAGCCTGAACGGGTTAATCACAATTAATCCCCTTTGTGCTATTTTCAAGAGTGCTAAGTTGTTACAAATAGTTTAAATATAGACGCATTCTACGGCATTGCATGCGATTAATAGCCTATTCGTTGTCTAGAAAAATGTCCCAGAAAATTTGCTAATGATTAAATTTTTTGTGTAAATGTAATATTGACAATAGGAGATGTATTGTGTTAAGGTGTTTTAAACTTATTGAACAAAAAGAAGGGATGTGGTCGGCAGGATAATTGATAAGCTGGGAAAGGGGACAGGCAGACAGCGATTAGTTGCCGGCGTGTTAACCGGGGCTTCCCGGTGAAGATTTGAAGAGGTTTTATCAGTTATTTCTGGAGGAGGTTAACGTTACAAAATAGGTCAGGGGAAAAAATAAAGGGCAATTTTTATTGTTTATTGACGAAACAGGATTGAGGTTTGTTTTTTAGGTGGTATCAATGAAGATCCACCGTCCCCCAGGGTGGATTTAGTTTAAATCCAAGGAGGAATAAGCATGGAAACAAAAAAAGTGTTCCTGAACCAAAGTGATATGCCAAGACAATGGTATAATATCGCCGCAGATATGCCCACCCCTATGCAACCGCCCCTCCATCCAGGGACGGGGCAACCGATCGGACCGGATGATCTGGCTCCAATTTTCCCCATGAATCTCATCGAACAGGAAGTCAGCACACAGCGCTGGATTGATATCCCGGAAGAAGTATTGGAAATTTTGGCGATCTGGAGGCCGTCACCGTTGACAAGGGCTTATAATCTGGAAAAGTTTCTTGGCACTCCTGCTAAGATATACTTTAAGGATGAATCGGTCAGCCCCTCGGGCAGCCACAAGCCCAATACAGCCGTTGCACAGGCTTACTATAATAAGGCTTTTGGTATCAAACGTATTGCAACTGAAACGGGAGCCGGCCAGTGGGGCAGCTCTCTTGCCATGGCTTGCCAGCTCTTTGGCATAGACTTAAAAGTATACATGGTGAAAGTTAGTTTTGAACAGAAACCTTACCGCAAAATGTTAATGCGCACCTGGGGTGCGGAGTGCGTGGCAAGCCCCAGTCAGGATACCAGTTTCGGACGTAAGATGATGGCTGAATATCCGGATACTCCCGGTAGCCTGGGGATTGCCATCAGCGAGGCCATTGAAGATACGGTAACAAGTAAAGATACCCGTTACGCCCTTGGTAGCGTGCTCAATCACGTTATGATGCACCAGACTATTATCGGACTTGAAGCCCTCAAGCAATTTGAAATTGTAGGCACATATCCTGATATCGTCATCGGTTGCGCTGGCGGCGGCAGTAACTTTGCCGGGGTAAGTTTCCCCTTTATTCGTGATAAAATTTACGGTAAAAACGTACGCATTGTTGCGGTAGAGCCATCGGCTTGCCCCACTTTGACCAAGGGCAGTTTCCTCTATGACTTCGGTGATACTGCGGCGACAACACCCCTGTTGCCAATGCACACCCTTGGACACAACTTTATTCCGAAACCTTTCCATGCTGGTGGTCTGCGCTATCATGGGATGGCTCCTCTTGTCAGCCAACTTGTTCTGGACAACCTGATTGAGCCCCAATCCTATAACCAGCTCCAGACCTATGAGGCCGGTATGGTGTTTGCCCGCACAGAGGGCATTGTCCCTGCTCCGGAAACAAACCACGCCATCGCAGGAGCAATCGCCGAAGCCCTCAAGTGCAAGGAGACGGGTGAAGCTAAGACCATCCTCTTCAACCTCAGCGGTCACGGTATCATGGACCTGGCCGGTTATGATGCGTATCTCGACAACAAACTGACCGATTACGAAATGCCGGAAGATGAGATCCGGGAAGCTCTGAAGGTTCTGGAAAACTATCCCAAGCCCAAGTAAGCAAGATATACCTAACAAAAAATAAAACAACAAGAACCCCTCACATCCAAGGGGTTCTTGTTTGTGTTACTTGTAGACGTGCTATGAATAGTCAAGAGTTATTTTAAAAATGTTCTTTGAAAATTGCATAGGGAATTTATGACTGTTTAATACTCAAGCAAGATTTCTTGACCCAAGCAGCCGCCCTTTA
>SKTJ01000017.1 GCA_007122565.1 Syntrophomonadaceae bacterium
TGGCAACCTTGGCTTTTTCACTTAAGGCCAGGCCGTAAGCCATGCCGGCGGCAATAATTGGAATTTCAATAGTCATTGGCTGCTTAGCGCGGGGGCCAATCACAACCCGGGTATCTACATGTTGTGCATTTGGTGTGGGAAGGGTTTGGATTTGCGCTATATTAAACATGAGATTGGATAATTCTAACATTTTTTTACTACTTCCGAGGGACCTCCAAATTCTCTTACCTTGCTGCGAACGTAAGTTTGTTTCCAGGATGGTCTGGGGGCTGGTTCTAATAATTGATCTTAAGAAATCGAACATATTTTCATCGTATTTATCGGTTGCTAAACGATTGGCTACTTTATTCTCTACAGATTTTAATATTTTACGGAAGACAATTTTGCTACCAAAATAACCAACTGCGGCAAGGGAAATACCTTTTACGGCAAAGAATAAATACTGTTTATAAGAAGAATCATTTTTCCAACTCATTAATATTCACCTCTGTTGAGAGGGCAACAAGAATGGGATTCAGGATAATCAAAACCACGACTTCAGCCAGTATTTCTCAAAGGCTATTTTTGCAAAGTAGGCAGCCCGAGTGGGGCGAAGTAATGTTACATACGGCTTAGGTTTTTTAAAGTAGTGTATCGTGGAGTAGCGGGCTCGACCGAACCCTGTGACCATAAGTCAGAGACCTTTTCCTTTATAGCGCTGTAAGGCCTTTTTCCCTTGTATAAGGGAGGCTATATTGCGCGCCACAACCTCAGCCTGATAATGGGCGAAAATCCCTGCCTTTGGCGCCAGGATTCCCATTACGGGGAGGCGCAGTGCCGTGGCATCTCCAATGGCAAATACCTTTTCCTGCTCTGTCTGCAGCGTATGAAGATCTACCTTAATCCAACCACTATTTTCCACAAGCCCTGTGTCCCGCAAAATGGTGGGACCCCATTGGGGGGGGATACCGAGAAAAAGGTCCCCTGCCACAGTAATACCATGATCAAGGATCAGGTTTTTCGCTTCAGGATCCAGGGAAAGGACCTTGGCTTCTGTGATTAAATTGATGCCGCGCTGCTTTAACATGCGGCGTACACTTTCACCAACTTTAGGTTCGGCCAGGGGTTCGGGCGTCGGGTCAGGTGTGACGATTGTCAGTTCAATATTTTCCCTGTTTCCACACTGACGGAAATAAGCGTCCAGGAGAAAGATCATTTCATAAGGAGCCGGTGGACAGGTGTAGGGGAGACTGGATATGAAAAGGACGATTTTACCTTTTTGAAACTGCTTCAGCTCGTTGCTTAGACGAATCAAATCTTCAAAATCATAAACATTGTAGGCTCCTGAGGCAAAGCCGGGTACGGTTTCAGGGTGATGCTCCACTCCCAGGGAAATGATAAGATAATTATAATCAAGCGTACCCTTATCTGTTTGAACAGAAGACTTTTCAGGTAAAATATTTTCTACCTCAGCCTGGATAAATTCAATACCTTTTTTATTAAGGTTTTCTAACTTTCTCATAATAGTCTGCGGTTTTCTTTTATTAACCATAAGCAGGGGGTATGAACTCATAAAAACATGAGTGTCCCTGCGGTCCACCAGCTTAATCCTGTGTATTTTTTTATCGACAGTTTTGCTCAAAACGTTGGCAGCTACCACACCACCGGTTCCACCACCTAAAATCAATACTGTACTCAATTAAATTCCTCCGTATATTTTAGCTATGCTCCAAATTAAGATATCTATTAAAGCTTTTGCTGCAGCGTTAAATACTATACCTGTAGCTTCTTTTACCTACACATATTTATAGTGTAAAATATCTTTGATTAGAAATAGTGAGTGTTCTGGAGGTGACATTAAAAATGATGAAACTGGTGATTGGTGTTATATCCGATACGCACGGACTTGTCCGGCCGGAAGTCGTATCAACCTTCCGCGATTGTCAATTAATTATTCATGCCGGGGATATAGGAAGTCCTGATGTGATGGAGAGATTGAAGGAAATGGCACCTGTAGTGGCTGTGCGTGGCAATATGGACAAAGGGGAGTGGGCAGGGAAATACCCCCTTACGGAAACCGTTACGGCCGAAAACAAAAACTTTTACATCCTGCATGAATTGAGCAAACTTGATCTTGTGCCCCAGATTGCCGGTTTTGATGCAATTATCAGTGGACATACGCACAAGCCGTTAGTGGAAAGGAGGGAGGGGGTACTGTTTTTAAACCCGGGCAGTGCCGGGCCTAAGCGATTTAATTTGCCCGTTTGCCTGGCTCTAATAGAAATAGACAATAACTTGATTAATACCCGTATTGTTGAAATATAGCATACATTTACATAATATGGGTGCCCGCAAAATTAGCGGATAAAAATTTATATTTAATGGAACGATAAATTGTCAGCTGTTAATTATCATTAAAGAAAGGTGTATGATAAGTGGACAGATTTTTCAGAGGCCTGATCGGCGGAATCGTTGGTGGCGTAGCCATGAATCTCTGGACTTTAATAGCCGTATTCATCTTCAATTGGCCCATAGTCAGGTTTATTGACTGGGCAGCAATAATGATTTATGGTGATTTTCCACGGAGCCATGCAGAAGGTTTATTTGCATTAATAATGCACCTTTTGTGGACGGGAGTACTGGGAATTGTTTTTGCTTTTCTGATTCCCCATGTAACATCCCGGGGTTACTTGCTTAAAGGAGCAGTTTTTGGCATTGTCCTCGGTTTTTTAATTTATGCCATACCAACTTTGCTGCAAATGCCCCTGCTTGCTGTGCATTCATTTATAACAGTAATTTCCAATCACATCGGAGGTCTAATCTGGGGATTAACGTTGGCTCAAACACTGCGTTGGTTGGACAAAAAATCTCCCCTTAAGTCAGGTTAATATATGCGACAGGGGACGGTTCTCACTGTCGCATTTTTTGTTTTCGCCAACATAACCCTCATTTACAGGCGGCTGTGGGCAGCAGCCCCTACGTTCAAGAAACAAGAAGCAAGAA
>SKTJ01000204.1 GCA_007122565.1 Syntrophomonadaceae bacterium
AGGCCATGCATTTCCTTGATGACTCCACTGGGCTCTGCGGATTTCTGTCATCATTCAGAGGCCAGTTTGGCGGGGGCGTTGTCTATCACATCAATAACATGCCAAATATTATTTCACTTGCGCACGGGATGGAGCTTGATAAAGACGGATTATGGAGAATATTTCAAAGAAACCGTAATCTGGTAAGAGCCCTTAATGTAAGAAGGGGCCTGAGGAGAGTAGACGAAAAACCTCCCGAGGATCACTGGGCGGTGCGGGACCATGAGTTTGAACAAAAGCTGCTTGACGATTATTATGAGTTTAAGGGATGGACTATGGATGGGATCCCTACAAAAGAGACGTTGGACAGCCTGGACCTGGATTATGTCAGCGAAGATTTCCTGAAAAGAGGAATCCTGACAGGCAATGAAGGTACTCCTCGTGCAGAAACTAAGGCGAGCAAAGATAAAGAACTAAAGTCAGGGGGGTGCTAACAGTGAAGGGTGAGTTAGTTAAGAAAAAAGTCAGAAAAATAAAAGTTGATCTTGATAAATGCAATGGTTGCCGTGCATGTGAGTTGGTCTGCGCCGCATTTCATGCGAAACCAAAGTACAGCAGCATTAATCCGGCCAGATCCCGTATTCGGGTGGTTACGGATGAAATAAATGATGAGTATGTTCCCATACGTGCCACTGATTATACTAAGGCTTCGTGTGATGGCAGGCGCGTATATACAGTTAATGGAAAGGAATACAGCGAGTGCAGCTTCTGCGGGAGTGTCTGCCCGGCCAGGAACTTATTTAAGGATCCTGATTCCGGTCTCCCTTTCAAATGCGATATGTGTGAAGACGATCCGCCGCAAAAAGAACCTTTGTGTGTTCAGGCTTGTTCACTTGATGCCCTGACTTACGAAGAGGTGGAAGAGGAAGTGGAAGAAGAAGCAAAGCTGGATGAAGTGGCATTGGGATTGAAATCACTGGCAGACAGATATGGCTTACAAAAACTGGCGGATACCTTTACCCGTATCTCACAAAAACGGTAGGGAAGGCCCCTGCGCCGTTCCATTGAAAGAAGGGATGATTAAGTCGTGGATAATGCGACAGCGTTTGTCCCTGGAACAGGGTTACATCTTTCAGTATGCGCAGGTTAATCCGGGAGGCTAAACAGCTAATCTTTTAGCTGAAGCTTTAATGTCTTCCTCCCCTTTTTTTGAACTCGAACCAGAGGCGTAGGCACAATATCAGAAAATAATATTTTGTGGAAGGTGGTTGAAAATGTATCTACCCGATTTTGATTATCATGCAGCGGCAAGTGTGGAAGAAGCAAGCAACCTGCTGGGCAGCCTGGGGACTGAGGCAAAGCTAATTGCCGGTGGGACCGACGTGATGCGTATGATGAAAGAGGGAACACTTGCACTCAAATCCCTTATTTCCATTACCAGAGTAAAAGACCTAAAGTCAATTACTCATGATCAGGAAAAAGGAGTTGTCATCGGAGCACTGGCTACCCACAACGAAGTAATGCTGTCCCCGGTTTTACAGGAAAAGTATATGTCCGTTTGCGAAACGGCTCATCATATGGCCAACAACCAGATTCGCAATATTGGCACAATTGGCGGTAATATTGCCAATGCAGTCCCCTCTGCGGACTTCCTGCCCATTTTGATTGCCCTGGGAGCAGAAATCACCTTGCAAACCAGCAGCGGCAGCAGGAGCATGCCGCTGGAAGATTTTTTTGTAGGGCCGCGCCAATCCGTAATCAAACAGGATGAAATATTAACAGAGATAATCATACCTGAAAAGGGTTTCAGCGGAAGTAATTATCACAAGTTCGGGTTGCGCCGTTCCGGGGCTCTGGCAGTGGTAGGTGTTGCTGTTGCTGTTACCATGGAAGATAATTTGTGTAAAGACGTACGCATTGCCCTGGGCGCAGTGGCTCCCACCCCCGTGCGCGTACCGGAGGTGGAAGAACTGCTCAGGGGCAGGGAGATTAGCGCTGCATTACTAGAGGAAGCAGGACAGGTAGCTGCTGCAAATTGCAGACCCATAGACGATATTCGCGGTTCGAAAGAGTACCGGCAGGATATGGTCCGCGTCTTTACCAGGCGGACCTTGCGCAAGGCTATTGATGCAGGGCACGTATAAAATATAATTATAAAGGAGGACTCAAGCCATGCAGGCTGTTCAGGATAAAGAGGGAATTAAGCGTTACCTCATCACTTTGCATGTTAACGGCGACAGCTATACCAGGGTCGTCAAGGCAAACACGCTCCTCGTTAATGTGTTAAGGGATGATCTGGATCTTACCGGCACAAAAAAAGGCTGTGAACTGGGCGACTGTGGTTCCTGTACCGTGCTCCTGGAGGGAAAACCGGTAAATTCATGTATGGTACTGGCGGTGGAAGCTGATGGGCGGGAAATTCTTACCATCGAAGGCCTTGCCCAAAATGAAAAACTTGATCAGATCCAGGAAGCTTTTGTGGATAATGCTGCCGTGCAGTGCGGCTATTGCTCATCAGGCATGATCATGTCGGCAAAAGCCCTTTTAACCAGTAATCCGGACCCCACGGAGCAGGAAGTAAGGGAGGCCATTGCCGGCAACCTGTGCCGCTGTACCGGCTATGTTAACATTGTCAAGGCCATACTCAGTTGCCGGAAGTCAGAGGAAGGGAGCGAATAAAATGAAAGAACAACATTCTGTAATCGGCAAAAGCGTTCCCAAAATAGACGGCCGGGTCAAAGTCACAGGCCAGGCCAAGTATACGGGCGATCTCAAACTTTCCAATATGCTGGTGGGTAAAATCCTCACCAGTCCCCATGCCCACGCCAAAATCTTAAATATTGACACCTCGCAGGCAGAGCAATTGCCCGGTGTCAAAGCAGTAATTACCCATAAGGATGTACCTGATCTAAAATACGGCATCAGCCCCGCCCGTTGGGATGAAAACATCTTTTGCATCGACAAAGTACTCTTTGTGGGTGACAAAGTTGCCGCTGTGGCTGCTATCGATGAGGAGATTGTTTACAAAGCGCTGGCACTGATTAAAGTGGATTATGAGGAACTGCCTGCCGTTTTCGATCCCCTTGAAGCACTTGAGGAAGGTGCGCCACTGCTGCACGAAAGTTTTGCCGGCAATGTAAATACAGAAATACACCAAAACTTCGGCGATGTGGAGAAAGCTTTTTCCGAAGCCTATCACGTACGCACCGACCAGTTTGTGGGCCAGCGTACTTACCAGTGCCCTATTGAACCCCACTCCGCCATCTCTGTCTGGGAGGGTGGTAAGCTTACCGTTTATTCCAGCACCCAGTCGCCCCATTATTTCCAGTATTATATTGCCCGCCAGTTTGGCCTGAAAATGGGAGACGTGCGGGTGATCAAGCCGTACATGGGCGGAGGCTTTGGCGGAAAATTGGAGCCCACAGGCCTGGAATTTGCCGGGGCGGCCCTGGCTATGAAAACGGGCCGGCCGGTTAAAATGTTTTATGACCGCCACGAGATGTTCGCCCACAACAGGGGCCGGCATAAGCAAATTATGAAGATCACCACCGGCGTCGACAAAAACGGCAAAATCATCGGTGTGCATGCCGACTTTATCATGGACGGGGGCGCCTATACCAGCCTCGGTGTGGCTACTGCATACTATGCCGGTGCCATGCTGCCCCTCACTTATGAATATGAAAATTACAAATTTGACATGATCCGTGCTTATACAAACCTGCCTGCCTGTGGCGCGCAGCGCGGGCACGGCCATCCCCAGCCCCGCTATGCCTTTGAATGCCATCTCGATATGGTGGCGGAAGACCTGGGAATGGACCCGCTGGAACTGCGCATGCGTAATGCGCGCCAGCCCAACACCATAACCCCCAATGATTTTAAAATCAATTCATGTGAAATGGAAGCCTGCCTGGAGAAAGCGAAGGAACTATCCGGCTGGCAGGAGAAGAAAGAAAGCCTCCCCTCGGGCAAAGGCATTGGCGTTGCCGTAGGCAGCTTTGTCTCCGGTGCGGGCTATCCCATCTACCGTACTAACCTGCCCCAGGCTTCAGCTGTAATTAAGGTAAACGAGGACGGCACTTCCGCCACCCTCTATACAGGGGCGGTGGATATCGGCCAGGGTTCAGATACGGTCCTCTGCCAGATGGCTGCCGAGGCCATGGGCTTTACCTATGAGCAGATGAAAATAGTCGCTGCGGATACGGAAACCACGCCCCACGATTTTGGTGCCTATGCCAGCAGGCAGACATTAATGTCCGGTGCTGCAGTAAAGCAGGCCGGGGAAGAGGTCTATCAACAGCTGTTGGAAATGGCCTCCATGATGCTCAAGACTGACTTCAGGGACCTTGTATGCTGTTTAGGGATGATTTCCAGCAAAACCAACCCCGAAGTGACAATTACTTTTGCCGAAGTGGCCCGGGAATTTTTTGTAAGGAAAGGGCCATTGGTAGGCAAGGGTTCTTACACTCCTCCGAAGCTTGGCGGTACTTTTAAGGGCGCACCGGTGGGCACCTCACCTGCATACAGTTTCTGTGCCCAGGTTAGCCAGGTGGATATCGACGAGGAGACGGGTGAGATCAACGTGGAGGAAGTCTGGGATGTGCACGATTGCGGAACCGTGATCAACCCCTCCCTTGTGCAAGCCCAGGTCCATGGGGCGCTGTTTATGGGCGTGGGTGAAGCTGTCTGGGAGGAAGTACTCTTTGACGACAAAGGCAAAATTGTCAATGCCAATCTAGGCGAATACCGCCTGCCCACTGCTCTGGATATGCCCAAGGTCACCACAGATCTGGTGTTTGGCGATGAACTGGAACCGGCCGGCCCCTGGGGGGTTAAAGAGGTGGGTGAAGGCGCCACCATTCCCACCATGGGATGCTACTCCAACGCCATATATGATGCCATGGGTGTGCGTGTCTACAGCCTGCCCCTCAGCTACGAAAAGGTCTGGCGCGCCCTCAAGGAAAAAAGGGAGCAGGAACAGCAGGGTTAGGATAATGCAAAAATAATTTGCAAGATCATTTCCCGGTTAGTGTAAATTACTGTAAAGAGGAACTTTAACGTCCTTCGGCATGAATGATCCGCCGCAAGATGTTGAGGTCCTCATGTTAATAGTTCGTCTCGTAGAGGAGTAATTGATTGTTCCACCTGCTGAAGCTAATAAGCCGGTGCTTACGCTGGTAAGTATTTCGCCCGTTCAAGCATAAAAGGTTCTGTCGGAGATTTCTTTGCGGAAAGGAGGGCCACAAACGTGGAAATACTGACTTGCCATGTATTATGCGTAGGCGGCGGTGGGGCCGGTATTACTGCTGCCATAACGGCGGCTGAGCAAGGGGTGGATGTCATCCTTGCCTCCAAGGAGCCCCTTGGATACGGAGATACAAAAGCTTCAATGGGCATGATGGTCTGCCCGGGTATTGAGAAAGATGATGGCCCCGGGAATTTTTACCGCGACATGATCGAGGGGGGCGAATTGCTTAACGATGCCCGGTTAGCGCACATGATGGCAGAGCAGGCTACAGAGGCCCTGCAGGTCCTGGAAGGTTACGGGCATCTCTTTCTCCGGGACGACGAAGGGAAGCTAAGCAGCAAGGTTGTATATGCCACTGGAGGCCATTCCAGACGCCGGACCATTGGTTGTCCGCCTGGTGGAGGCATAGCCATCGGGAATTCTTTGAGGGGTGCTGTTGCACGGGCAGGTGTTAAAGTATTAGAGGAAATTGTGGTGGCTTCCCTCTTAATGAACGAGAGCAGGGTAACAGGGGCCGTATGCTATGACCTTCCCCGGGGAGAGGTACTGTTGATACAGGCCGGGGCTGTTGTTCT
Organism: Syntrophomonadaceae bacterium; assembly: GCA_007122565.1. Lineage (GTDB taxonomy): Bacteria > Bacillota > Dethiobacteria > DTU022 > UBA8154 > UBA8154. Next base: position 5,800 of record SKTJ01000204.1, read on the forward strand.
GGCCACAGGAGGCGGTGGATGGCTTTATTATCCCCATTCTGATTGTACACCAGGGACAACGGGGGATGGTTTCAGTCTCGCATATGAGGCGGGGGCCGAACTTGTGGATATGGAGCAAGTTCAGTTTATCCCCTTTGGGCTAACCCATCCTTCTGCCATGTGTGGGGTTTTTGTAGGGGAGCCCAACCTGGCAGCACCTGCAGGAGTGTTGCGTAACAGGAATGGCGAAATAATACTGGAAAATATTAGCACCATGACGCGGGCTGCAGTTACCCGGGTCATGGCGAAAGAGCTTTCCCGGGGCGGTGGTACGGAGCATGGAGGGCTTCTTCTGGACCTTCGTCCCAACCTGACTTCGGAAAAAGGACGGCAGCTGTGGGAAGTGCGCCGCAAAAGGGGGCAAATGGAAGTAGTGCGCCTGGCCTACGGCGATGCCGCCTATCGCTGGGAAGAACCCTGGGATGTGGCTCCCACGGCCCATTATTTTATGGGGGGCATTAAAATTGATCATCGCGGACGCAGTACGGCTCCCGGCCTCTATGCTGCAGGACAGGTCGTAGGGGGGATTCACGGCGGAAATCGTCTGGGGTCCGTTTCCCTGGCTGAGCTCTTTGTTTTTGGTCAAGCTGCGGCACGGTCCGCCGTGAATGACTGTAAGGGCGTCCGTTTCTCTGGCTTTAAACATGCAGACTGCCGCAGGGAAGAAGTGGAACTGCTACACAGCCTTCCAGGCAAAAAGGGGGGTATCCCGCCCCTCCGGTTGCAGCGGGCGATGCAGCAGGTTATGTGGGATAAGGTGGGCCTGGCACGGGATAAAAAAGGATTGGTGCAAGCACTCTCCGAAATCAAAAGGATAGAGGAGGCTTGGCCCCAGGTGGCTGTTTCAGAGCAGAAGAATTATAACCAGGAGGCCCTGCATGCCATAGAACTGCGGCACATGCTTGTAACCGCTAAAATGGTAATCCGCTCCGCTTTGCTGCGGGAGGAGACCCGGGGAGGGCACCTGCGCTTGGATTTCCCCGGCAGAGATGATGAAAACTGGTGCCGCAATATTATTCTGCATAAGGGCAACGGAGGCCTGGAGGCCAGAACAGAGGTGGTGAGGCACTGAAACGTCAAACAATTACCATCCATGTGCATCGTTTTAACCCTGAAGCGGATATAAAGCCTGTCTGGAAAGCCTATGCAGTGCCTTATGAAAACAAAAATACCGTCCTGGGTGCCCTGCAATATATCCAGGAGAAAATTGACCCTTCCCTGGCTTTCAGATACGGATGCAGATACAGGCGCTGCGGGCTTTGCGCTGTTGAAATTAATGGTAAGCCTGCTATGGCCTGTTACACTTATGCAGAGGATGGGTTGCGAGTCGGCCCCCTTTCCGGCTTGCACCTGATTAGAGACCTGGTTGTTGACCGTAAGAGCTTTTTTGAAGAATTAAAGAAATACTCCCTTTACCTGGAGCCATCTGACGGTCATAACGCCAGGGGCACTCCTGTAATGGAGCCGGAACAAGGGGCCAGGTTGCGCAGTTGCCTGGAATGCCTTTCCTGTATCTCCCGCTGTCCGAACCGTTCAAGCGGGGAGGGTTTTGGGGTTCCCCTTATCTATGTCAGGCTGGCCCAACTCCATTTTGATCCCCGTGACAGAAAAGATCGGTTGGCACAGGCAAAGCTGTTAGGGATTGACCGCTGCCGCAACTGTAACAAGTGCTTCTGCCCCAATGGCATTGCCATCATAAAAGACGCCATCAAGCCCTTACTGGGTGGTTAACTAACCTGTGAACAGGCGATGGAGATTTATGCTTATCCGCAGCATGGAATTAGCATGAAAAGGCATGATTTGCGGTCAAAGAACTCTCAAAGCAACCTACAATTATGGCAAAATATTAAGTTGACAAAAGAAAGGAAAAATTCTATAATGTATAAAACAAACGGTTGTCAGGCGAACTAATATTAGGAAAAGGAAAGAGAAAGGAAGTAATATTTAGCGACGTATGGCCGTTCTTAATTGCAGCTGCTGTTTGCATTGCCCTTTTGATTATTTTCCCTTTAAATTGCCCTGTACTTGCCAAGTTTATAAAGTAACATCTGCACACCAGATAAAGTTTATGCAGAAATATATAAAGATAAGCCAGTTACCAAAATATTTAAGTATTGGTAATTTAATAAACTGTAAAAGGGGATTTATGTGCAAATGAAAAACACAGATTTATACTGGAACCTATTGTTAGAAACGCTGCCCCGGGATAAGTTGAAAGCACTTCAATTTAAAAAGTTTAAGCGTATTGTGAAATGGGGTTATGAAAACTCGAAATTATACCGTCGCATTTATGATGAGGCAGGCTTTACACCGGATGATTTGCAGACATGGGGAGACATCTCCAAGGTGCCAATGTTGGAAAAGGAGCATTACAGGACAGCGCAGGCAAAGGACCCATGGCCTTATGGGGACAGCCTTTGTGTTCCCATTGAGAAGGTAACAGAATATCGCCAGACCAGCGGTACAACCGGGCAACCTGTTTACCAGCCCGACACCTGGCAGGACTGGGAATGGCAAAGTGAGTGCTGGTCTTATATTCTCTATGCCCAGGGTTTCAGGGATACGGATCGCGTCTTTATTCCTTTTGGTTATAATGTTTTTACCGCTTATTGGAACGGCCATTATGCTTGTGAAAAAGTAGGTTGCGAAGTGGTCCCCGGCGGGATTTTGAATACGGAGGAGCGACTGCTCAAGATTAAAGAACTGCGGGCTACGGCGATGATGGCTACTCCTACATATGTTTTAGGGATGGCGGAGACCTGCCGTAAGAAGCTGGGAATCGATCCGGCTGAGCTTACTATAGAAAAAATTCTTTGCGCCGGTGAGCCTGGCGCCAGTGTCCCTGCCACAAAAAAACGTATGGAAGAAGCCTGGGGAGCAAAAGTGTATGATCATGTGGGAGCGACAGAAATTGGTGGCTGGTCTTATGAGTGTACTTCACAGCCGGGAGGCCCTCATGTCAATGAAGCCTTTTTCCTGGTGGAGTTGCTCGATATAGACACGGGAGAACCTATCGAAGAGCCGTATCGGCCAGGCAAAATAGTAATTACTACTTTTGACCGCCTGGCGCAGCCTTGTATCAGGTTTGATTCGAAAGATGTGAGCATGTGGGGTGACCCCTGTACATGCGGCAGAACGTTTCGTGTTCTGCAAGGTGGAGTCCACGGAAGAGTTGACCATATTACAAAGGTAAAAGGGGTATTATTCAGTCCTGTGTCTGTAGAGGAAGTAGTCCGCGGTATCCCCGAACTGGGGGACGAATACGAACTTGTCGTTACCAAAAAAGGCGATGTGGACGTGATCACCCTGAAAGTGGAACTGGATCCCCAATCCGGTACTACGCCCGAGCAACTACAGCCTAACCTGGAAAGACAACTCCGCCTCAAAACCAACCTGGCCTACAAAATTGAATTTCATCCCTTTGGCAACCTGCCCCGTTATCAAGTTAAAGCTAAGCGTTTCAAAGATCTGCGCAAGCACGTATAAAAAGGAGGTTTTTGATTGTGCTTTCTCCAGAAATTGACTACAAAGAAATGGACCGCATCATCGGGGATGTAAAGTCGAACATACAAAGACTAATGGAGGTGTCCGGCGGCATACAATGTGTGGACCGCAACTGCGAGCGTATCATGGCCGCGATCAAGATGCTGGAATTAAACATCTCGGATGTTCAGGAGTTGTTACCATAGAGAGCCGCTACAAATGGTTACTGCTTCTTTTTCTTTTAACCGTATATTTTTAGTGTAGGAAGCATTGTAAATATACAGCGGGTGGCAGTGGGGACCATGAGCAAGAAGCAGCACAGAGTCTTAGATAAGTTTCCAAGTGTACTATATTAGAAGGAGGTGTGTGTAAATACCAAATTAAAAACAAATTTCCGTAAATAAAGAGGGTAAAACGATTATCGAAAGGAGAAATCATGAGTTTAAAAAAATCTCTATTATTCGTATTGGCTGGTTTAATGATGCTTTCTTTTGTGGGGTGTGCTTCTGAGACCCAGCCAGCACCTGCAGAAGCACCTGCAGAAGCACCTTCAGAGGAACCTGCAGAAGAACCTTTGGCAAGTGTAACACTTAGATTTGCCAATTATTTTCCTGAGGGAGCTGGTCCCGGCCAGATGGGTCTGCGTTTTATCGAAGGTGTAGAGAGGGTCACAGATGGAAGAGTTTCTATTGAGTATTATCCCGGTGGAATGCTTATCGGTCCCGGTGAAATGTACGACGGTGTAGTTGAGGGGATAGCTGATATTGGTTTTACCAATGTTGCCTATAATTTTGGTCGCTTTCGCGAGTCCGAACTCCTTGATCTTCCGCTGGGCTTTCCCAATGCCTGGGTGGCAAACCGTGTCGTAGCTGATTTTTATGATAAATACCAACCAGAAGAATGGAATGACGTTCATGTAATTACTTTTCAGACATCTCCGGTAAACACCATAATAACCCAAGGAATACGTGTTCAAACACCGGCAGACTTGCGCGGCCTTACGTTAAGGGGCACTGGTTATATATCCAGACTTGTGGAGGCCTTTGGTGCGGCTGCCCGCGATGTGGCTATGCCGGATGCCTATGATTACTTAGAGCGGGGCGTCATAGATGGACTGTTAATCCCATATGAAACTGTAAATAGTTTTGCTTATGGGGAAGTCACGGACCATGCTCTTGAAGTCTGGGAACTTGGTCAGGTTTACACGTTTTTCTTAGTCGCGAATAACGATTCGTGGAGTAAGATTTCTCCGCAGGATCAGGAAGCTATTGCCAGCTTTGTTGAAGACGAGTTTCGTGAGACTTATATAGATATATGGAACTCGATTGATATCGGAGGGAAGCAATTTGCGATTGATGCAGGTTATACGATTTCAACAGTGCCTGAATCGGAACTTCCTGAATGGAGAGCAATGGCCGATACTGTTATAGACGAATATCTTACAAATATGGTTAGCAATGGCTATGATGAAGCAGAATTGAGAGAAAAAATGGATTTTGTGCGTGAGCGTATTGATTACTGGCTGGAAAGGCAAGTTGAAGCAGGTGTTAAGTCTTCAACAGGCCCGCCGGAAGTTAGAGTTGAATGGTAAGGTAAGCAGTGGGAGAAAAGATATGGGCTGTCATTATTAATGGCAGCCCATATCTAAAATGCAGGCCAAATGTTTTTGAAGAAAGGGGCGCTAGTAGTGCAAGTAAAGCGATTTCCTAAAAATGCAGCACAATACTTAGAATGGTTAGGAATAGTTGGCATATTAGCCATGTTGTTGTTTACAACTATTGATGTAATAGGTGCCAATCTTTTCAATAACCCTCTTAGAGGTGGAA
>SKTJ01000184.1 GCA_007122565.1 Syntrophomonadaceae bacterium
GGCCGGGTTATAGCCGAGAATGTTAATTTGTTCCGTGTTAATGGAAATCAAATCCCTGAGGCAGGCGTCAACACAATACCTGCACCCTTTACATCCCTCGTGGTTGATAACAATATTTCCCACTTTCACTCCCCCTTTAAGGTCTGACTTTAAGACCTGTAAAGCATTTTTAATACCTGATTGAATCGAACCAGGTCATTCATAACCATGTTATGGGTCCTCTCCAAGTTTTCTGAGAGTATTTTAATTTTTCTGCTGGATAAGCTGGCGCAGTGATAGTGAAAGAAAAGATAGAAGTACAGGTAATCTTCCAGTAATTCTGCCGTAACCGTTGAAAGAACCGGGGGTCTTGCCTCTTCAACAGGCATTTTCAAAAGCTTGAGAAGGCGCCCATGCCAGTCCAGACTGCACGGCACCCACTGGTCCGTTAGGGCTGCGACAGCCAGCATGATCTCCTCCACCATTGAATAATATTCGTAAAAATAACTGCCCAGCTCGAACAGCAACCTGGGGTCGCCTGTTCCGTCCAGCTCGCCCTTCATAGAAGCAACGTGCTGCACAACCGCGTCTATTTCATTCCGGTTGCTTTGAAGGAGTTCCATGATCCGGGCAAAACGCTGTGGAGAAGGCACGTATTGCCGGTCATGTTTTTTGGATTCACGTTCCATACAGCCACCGCACTTTATCCGGTTGATAAAGCTGCAAGGATACAGCTTTTTTGATTATACCCTTATCCCGGCGCAAAAAGCAACCAAAAAAGCCCCCCGAAACAAACGGGGAGCAATTTTTTCCTCAGCCTTGGGTGTGTCAGCTTCCACGAAACAGCAGGACCGGTCGACTGGAACGCCGGACAACGGCGTCTGCCGTGCTCCCAATAAGTAAATTGGTAAAGTAACCCAGGCCGCGAGTGGGCATCCCAATCATGGTGACGCCTTCAAATTCAGCAATGTCGTTGATTTGCTGGGAAGCAACACCGGTGGAAACCTTGGCTTCCACATCAACACCCCGGGCCTTGAACTTCTCCTCCCATTTCTGCAGGTGCTTCTGAGCATTCTCCGTATGTTTGTTAATATCCGCATCGGAGTGACCTTTGTCAACAACGTGCAGTAAAATGACACGGTGCAGTTTTTCAGCATGGTCCAAAAACTTCTCGTAAACAGCCTCTGAGGCCTCGGAAAAATCCGAGGGCAGCATCACAGTCGCCCATTTTTGCAGAAAGATAGGAATGCGCCGGGTCTTTTCTCCCAAAGAAATATATTTTTCCACAAGGACAGGTTTCTTGGTAAGGCGGATAAGCTCGTTAACGGTACTGCCAAGAAATATTTCCCGGATGATGCTTTCCCCAATAGAGCCGATTATAACCAGGTCGACATCCTCTGTATCAGCGGCTTTCGCGATCTCTTCCGCAGGGTGTCCGTGCGTAATCACAAGCTTCACCTTGATATTTTCTTTTTCAATGGCTTTGATTTTGTCGTCTACTCTTTTGGCAAACCGATCTTTTTGAATTTCAACCTCTTCTCCACGAACTGCTTCAAAGTTGATTACATGTACAATCAGAAGATCTTCCAATCCCATTTTTCTTAAATCCGGTATACAATTAAACAGTTCAAAGGCTGCGGAAGAGGAATCCATGGCAAGAAGCACCTTTTTAAACATGGTTTTGCCTGATAAACAGGCCCACCTCCTTGTGAGATTAATTTGGAAGGACAGGAGACAGAATTATATATCTCTTCTGTTCTGCATCTTTCTGTATCATTATTAATTCCCTGACTTATCTCTATATTCCTGCTCAACGGAAAACACTTTTTTCCATCAACTCCCTGGCCCGCTGCATCTGCTCCCTTATTGCCAAAGGAGAAGTTCCTCCCCGACAGGTCCTGGCCTCTGCCGCGGCCCTGGAGTCCAGGAGCGCCCGGGCATTTGATTGCCCAAGCAGAGGGTGGAACCCACCGAGTTCTTCCAAAGAAAGATCTTGGAGTGTTTTTCCCTCACTCAGGCAGTAACCCACTACCTCGCCGACAACCCGGTGAGACTCCCGAAAGGGAATTCCTTGACCAGACAAGAAATCCGCCAGCTCCGTGGCCGTGGAAAAATCACCGCTTAGCGCCTGCTCAATTTTGTCTTGCTTAATTTCCATGGAGGACAACAAGGGGGGGAAAATTTCAAGGATGCTTTTTAGGGTGTCGACCGTGTCAAAAAGGGGCTCTTTATCCTCCTGCATATCCTTGTTATAGGTCAGGGGAAGCCCTTTAAACACGGTAAGAAGGGACATCAAGTTTCCATATATACGGCCTGTTTTTCCGCGAACCAGCTCCGGTACATCGGGGTTTTTTTTCTGAGGCATCATGCTGCTTCCGGTGGCAAAATCATCACTGAGTTCGATGAAAGAAAATTCCTGGGATGACCATAAAATGAGTTCTTCGCTCAGCCGGCTCAAATGCATCATGAGCATGGCCGCGTTGGAGATGAACTCAATAACAAAGTCCCGGTCGCTGACCGCATCCATGCTGTTCTCGTAAAGCTGCCCGAATTCCATCTCTTTTGCAGAAAATTCCCGGTCGATGGGGAAAGGCGTTCCGCTGATGGCTCCGGCACCTAGCGGCATGGTGTCGGCCCTTTTATACAGGTCTCCAAAACGCTCCCGGTCTCTTTGCAACATCCAGAAATAGGCCATCATGTGGTGGGAGAGCATGACAGGCTGTGCCCGCTGCAGGTGCGTATACCCCGGGATGACAATGTCCTGGTTGCCGTCGGCCAGGGTCAGAATCGTTTCTTGAAAAGATCGCAGCAGGTGTTCCACTGCGATAATTTCTTTTTTAACAAAAAGGTGCATGTCCAGGGCCACCTGGTCGTTACGGCTGCGGGCCGTGTGCAGTTTCCCACCGGTCGAACCGATGATCTCCATCAGCCGTTTCTCTATATTCATATGGATGTCTTCATAGGCCAGGTCGAAGGGGAACGTA
>SKTJ01000008.1 GCA_007122565.1 Syntrophomonadaceae bacterium
ATTTCTTCTATTCATTAAATCGTCCAGTATGTCCGAAACCTTCTTCACCGCGCATGGTATCTGGAAGCTTGTCCATTTCAATAAGGTTTACTTTTGACACCTGGCTGATGATCAGTTGGGCGATACGTTCTCCCCGCTTGACAGCGTATGTCTGCGTCCCCAAGTTAATCAAAATGACTTTTATTTCACCTCGGTAATCCGAATCTACGGTGCCTGGACTGTTAAGTATTGTAAGGCCGTGTTTGGCCGCCAGACCACTTCTTGGCCTGACCTGACCTTCGTACCCTGAAGGAATAGCTAAAGCAATCCCGGAAGGAATGATTTTATAGTGAGCGGGCTCTAAAATGATTTCATTTTGTATGGCGGCAATGAGATCCAAACCAGAGGAGCCGGGTGTCATGTAGCGGGGTAAAGGAAGATTCTTCGCATGTGGAAGTTTTTTTACAGCCACGTCTATTAAAGTCATTGTCATCATGCTGCCTCCATTCATTTATTTTTATTTCATATTTCTCGGTTTAGTGCCATATTTCTATTGACAGTCCGTAACCATATGCAGAACTTTTAAGAAGGATGTACCGGTCCGTATTGTTTCTAAACTTAAAATCCAAAAAATCAGAGACCGTTGCATCTCTTCCCTTTGGCACATAATCGACCGGCCGACTGTGAGGATATCGTTCCACGATTTCTAATTCTGCAGACTTTACAGCATTGTATAATGTTGTTGATACCTGACAAACCCCTCCACCATAACCCGGAATAACGGTCCCGCCAACAATAATGGGTGCCAGCTTATAGCCTCTTTCCGGTGTCCTGGGGCCTGTAGCACGGTTAAAAGAAAAAATTTCCCCTGGTGCGACAAGATAGTTATTGAGGGATTGCGCTGCAAGCATGATGTTTTTTCCCCTCCCTCCACCTCCTCCATACCAGGTATGGAATCCACTTACACAGGTTTGAATGTTACGGTAAACGTCAATACTTACTTCCGGGTCAAGGATTACAGTCACCGGGAGAACAGTCGTGTACGGTTCTGCATTCATTATTTGATTCACGGTCTGGCTGATATTCACTTTTTTGCCGTAAACTTCTTCAACCTTCCCTCCCGTGGCCGGGTCTATATAGGCGTTTTGAGGTTTAGTAAAAATCGTTTTATCAAAGGACCTCACCAGGAGCTCAACTTCGTGTTCCAGTTTTCTTTCAACAGCCCAATGATGAAACATCACGCCTTTAGCCACACCGAACCTTTGGCGCTTGATATTATCACGGACATTGTAAATCATGCAGCCCGAAGCAAGCAAGGCCACAATTAGCAGGATAAGCGTTCCTCTAACGGTGACAAATATGATCTTTTTCATAAATTATCCCCCTGGTAATGGTTCAGGGAAAATATCGGGGTTAAGTAATTCTTCAACAGAAACCACTGATAAGCCTTTTTTCTTGAGGGCGGGCAGAATATTTTCCACAAAAATAACAGTGTCCCTGGTGGGGTGCATCAAGATGATTGCACCGGGATGAACCTTTTCAAGGACACGGGCGTGCATGGCATCAACACCCGGTTCCATCCAATCTATGGTATCTACTGACCACAACAGCGTCCTCATCCCTAATCTCGATATGATTTCCAGGGCATGCTGATTGTATTCCCCTTTATGGGGGGTAAAAAAAGAGACGGGGCTTTTCGTTAAAGTTTCCAGGTAAACATTAAAATTCTCTAGTCCTTCCCTTAACTCATCGGGATCTATTTCAGTAATAACCTTTACATCTGTGTGACCGTGATTTCCTACCAGGTGTCCCTGGTTTATTATCTCTCTAACCAGGGGTTCGTTTTCTTCGGCCCATTTCCCTACCAGAAAAAATGATCCCTTTGCATCGTGCGAGGCAAGAGCATCCATCAGTGGGATAAGATGCTCTGTTCCCCAGGCAACATTTATCATGAAGGCAACGCTTTCCTTTACTGGATTACCCCTTAATATCACAGCAGATGGATAATCATTCATAGAAATCTCCGGCAGGATAATTTCCAAGTAAAGGTTTACACGCTCTCCCGTTGAAGCTTGAAATATCTTTTGGACTGTTTTCTCAACATTTGCGCGATAACCCCATATTTCCGGGGTAATGGTGTGTTCCTTTTCATTATAATCGGCATCTACAGGATTCACCTGCCATTCACCGATGTGAAAGGCCACAATTTCCTCCACATCTTTCTGAGATAATGTCCCCATGTTAATGTTTAAAAAGTAAACGTCGGGCTGAACTTTTTCCTGAATAAAAGTTCGATAAATAAATCCGCGAAATGCAAAAAATGTAAACAGTAAAACAAGACATAGTAGAAACAACCTCTTTTTTCTCGGCGTCATAACAAAAATAAACATAAGCATCTCCTTGTTAATATGCCTTCAAAATGAACTGCGAAGCGCACCTAGGGATGAATACTGGAAGGTGAACCAAAGTCATAACCTTTCCAATACAAGAATTCCAAAAGTTTAGGAAGCACTTCAACGCACTCAGGGGACGTATGAAACAGTATGACTGCCCCCTGGTGAAGTCTTTCTTCAAACCGTGTGATAATCCAATCACTTTCTTGGCCCGGCTTCATACACGGATTAATGCTCCAGAGCAAGGTAATGTGACCCATTTCATCTGCGATGCGAACGATCCTGGAATTGTACTCTCCATAAGGGGGGCGAAAAAAACGAGGATAATAGCCAAACTGTTCCACACTTAACTGGGCAAACTGATCAATTTGCTGTTTTGTTTCATTTTCTTCAAGTAAAAGCATTGACTGGTGGGAATAAGCCTGGTTTCCTAAGGTATGACCCTGTTTGAGAATTAACGAGGCTTGTTGAGGGAATTTTTTCAGCCACTCACCTGTAACAAAAAAAGCAGCATGAATCTGAAAATCATCCAGGATATCCAGTATCTCCTCCAGGTTTTCATCGGACCACAAAACATCGAACGTTAAA
>SKTJ01000211.1 GCA_007122565.1 Syntrophomonadaceae bacterium
AAAACCAATAAAGCCGAACAAGCCGGTTAAAATAAGGAGCATGAAGTGTACCAGGCGGTTAGCCAGGCCAAACTCCCAACTAGGCGTGGAAAATACGCCGATAGCTACCAAGCCGATATAAAGTAAAACCTCAGGTACAAAAAAGCCCACATCCACCGCGATCTGACCGATTAATATAGCCCCCACGAGTCCGAGGGCTGTGGCCAGAGGGGACGGCGTATGAATGCTGGCTAAACGTAACAAATCCAAGCCGATATTAGCGAAAATAAACTGAATAAACAGGGGTATGCTAGGTGCTTCTTCCGTCCCAATAAATTCAAGGGATGGTGGCAATAAATGGGGATTATTAGCTAATAACAACCAGATCGGAACAAGAAATACTGATAAAAATATACCGAAGGCCCGCACCATGCGAATGTAGGCACCGATAATGGGGTTATGACGAAATTCCTCCGCATGTTGAAAATGGTGAAAAAGAGTCACGGGGGCAATCATAACTGCAGGAGATGTATCAACGATAAGGCATACATGTCCCTCCAGCAGGTGTACCGCGGCTACATCAGGCCTCTCCGTGTAACGCACCAGGGGAAAAGGGTTCCAGGTTCCTGCCGCCAAGAATTCTTCCACCGATTTCTCGGCCATGGGTAAGCCATCCACATCGATAGTTGATAGTTTATCCTTTACCCTCTTTAAAATTTCCGGATTTACTATATCATCTATATAAATGAGCGCTACCTCCGATAAGGAGCGGCGCCCCACGCGATAAACCTCTGTGCGCAATCCCGGATCCCGGATACGCCTGCGGATTAACGTTACGTTAAAGACAAGTGTCTCTACGAAGCCATCCTGAGAACCGCGGGTAATTTTTTCAATGTCCGGCTCCTCAGGCTCGCGGGCAGGATACTGGCGAATATCAACAACTAAGGCTTTTTTTTCTCCATCGATAAACAGAAGGGTCGGCCCAGATAAAAGCTCTGCTATCGCCTCTTCCAATTCATCCACGGGAGAAATATCACCAAAAGGAATCAATCTCGATACTACTTTGTGCATGGTGTTGGGGACAACCTGATCATGTTGAGCATCTAATAAATTCCGCATAATTAAAATCAGATTATCCATATTGGCAAAACCATCAACAAAAACAAAGGCAGCACGTTTACGGCCTATTTGAAACTCCCGGATCAATATATCAAAACTGGTATCCACACCTAACCTCCGGCGGAGGTATTGCAGGTTTTCCTCCAGCTTTGTTGATACTGCTTTATGGGTTACTGATTTATACAGAATTAATCACCCCAGCCAATATATATCATTTTACCCTTTCGGTTTAAATACAAGGGCCATTATAAAGCCAAAGATAATTGCAGCTGTTATCCCCGTGGAAGTTAACTCAAACATCCCTGTTAAAACGCCGAGAATGCCACTGCGTGCTGCTTCGGCCATAGCTCCATTTACAAGGGCATTACCAAAACTTGATATGGGCAAAAGGGCGCCGGCCCCGGCAAACTGGATTAAGCCGTCGTAGAGTCCAAAAGCTCCCAGAATACCACCTGTAACGGTAAAGCCAGAAAGAATATGAGCTGGAGTATACGGAGTGAGGTCAAATAGAAGCTGACCAATCACACAGATGAGGCCTCCAATTAAAAATGCGGTAAAGTAAGTACCCATATTTCACCTCTAATTTTCAGTTCATTTCCAGGGAAACTGCATGGGCAATAGCAGGCATGCTCTCCCCTTGCAAATATGTGGTGGGGCTGTGCAGGGATCCGGTGGCGACCAGCAGGATGCGATGCAGCTCTTTTTTAAGCATTTTAGGATAAAAATATCCAAAAAAACCAAGGGCTGAACAGGCACAACCGCTTGCTCCCGCATCAACCTGCTGATGGGGATGGTAGATGAGCATCCCACAATCAGCATAATTAGGAGCGATTCTCACACCGTTACGTTCAAGGATATCTTCATTAAGTTTTTTGCCCACTCCCCCCAAGTCACCTGTGATGATCAGGTCATAATAGGATGGATCTCTTTGCAGATCAGAAAGATGAGTATATATGGTATGGGCAGCTGCCGATGCCATGGCTGAACCCATGTCATACGGATCTTTTATTAAACCTGTATCCACAATTCTACCTGGAGTGAGGGATTCAAGGCGGGGCCCCTCACCGGATGAACCTAGCAAAGCCGCCCCCGCCCCCGTAACTGTCCATTGGGCATAACCGGGCCGCTGGGATCCGTATTCAGTGGGAAAGCGGTATTGACGCTCCGCACTACAGTTATGGCTGGAAACAGCAAATAATATATGTTTGGCGAATCCGCCCTCGATCATCATGCCACCCAGACACATGGATTCACACAATGTAGAGCAGGCATTAAATATTCCAAAGAATGGTATGGCTAGCTTGCGGGCACAAAAAGATGCGCTGATATTCTGATTTAAGAGGTCACCGGAAAAGAAATAGTCGACCTCTTCTGGACTCAGGCCCGCCTTTCCCATAGCAAGGAAACATGACTCTTCCAGCATATGGCATTCTGCACGCTCAAAGCTCTTTTCCTTTAAGATAATATCATCATAACAGCGATCAAAACACCCGGCCAAAGGCCCCAAACTTTCTTTTGGGCCGGCTACTGTGGATGGAGCGAGCAGGACCGCCCTTTTATCCAGGACGATACTCTGCTCACCCACTCTTTTTTCCACCAGCATTTGCTCAACCACAGATTTTCCTCCTAAGCCCCTCTGTGTGTTCTATGTTCATCTTTTTCTTTTATTATTTCCGTTTTTATCATTTTTCTTCTGCGTATTCTGTGGTTCAGATTAGGGCGGAGATAATCCCAATAACAAACGCAGTTATCACCCCGAAAACAATAATCGGTCCTGCCAGCCCAAACATTTTTGCTCCCGAACCCAGAACCAGCCCTTCCCTGCGAAACTCAATGGCCATAGCTGTAACCGAATTTGCAAAGCCGGTTACAGGCACGGCCAATCCTGCTCCACCGTGACGGGCCAGGTTATCAAATACACCAAAGCCGGTCAACAGTGCTGCAATAAAGATAACAGTGGCCACAGTGGGATTGCCGGCCTCCTCTGCCGGAACACCGAGTGCTATGTAACCGTTGAGGATAAACTGGCCCAGCAGACAGACCAATCCCCCAACCAGGAAGGCCATTATTATATTCCTGGCCAAAGGAGGTTTTGGTTGTTTTGCCTTGTGCCAATTCTTCAACCAATTTCGGTCAATCAAAACATCTTTATTTTTCCTGACTTCTTCTGTAGCCAAATTTACTGTTTCGCTCCTTTAAACTATCACAATCATTTTTTGTTTACACCAAAAGCCAGCTTTAAATCAACCTTATATTCCACAATTTCGCCGTTGGATATATCTGCCGTTTGATTGAGTATCTCTACACCTGTGATATTATCAACTGTTTCAGAAGCCCGGTGAACAGCACGCCTTACAGCGTCATCCCAACTTTCCGTGGACTGACCGATTAACTCTACAACCTTTGCTATATCCGTTTCCATCTTCTTTTTCCCTCCTTTCTGTCCCTACCGCTATTAACCTTCAGTTATTTTGCTTTCGTTTAGATATTTATATTCGATCCCATTTCCTGTTCCAGCATATCTGCCTCATTGCTCAAGACTATTATTACCGGGCGTGAGCGGCGCGGGATTTCTTCTTCCTGAGGAGGCAGGATCGAAAAAGATATTAAAAACGTAAGCAGGGTGGTCACTAGCAGGATAAACATCAGGACTATAATAAAGTAATGTGCTTCTCTTAACACGATTAACCTCCTCCGTTTTTTATATTATCCCTTTAAAATCAGGTTTTATAACAAAAAAAAGGCCTCCCTTTTTGAGACCTTGGGGACGGATTTCATTTCCGCCCTTAAACATGCTCGATACTTCATTATTTCGCTGATGCTCTGGGACAGTGGCTGTTCAATGATGGTTTTGCCCATCACCTATCTTACCTCTTTTTTCCGGCTTCTTGTTTCTTAACTACTTTATCCTATAATCTATTTTTTTCTTCTCTCATCTGCTGTAGAACTTTCCGTTCGATGCGTGAGACATGGACTTGGGAAATTCCCAAAAGAGATGCCGTCTCCTCCTGTGTTTTTTCCAGGAAATAGCGCAGGACAATAATTTGCCTTTCACGTTGAGGCAGGGTTTTAACCCTTTCAACAAGCATTAGTCCCTGCAGGTAATTATCTGTGGCGAAATCTTTTGCGTCAGTGGCTTCGCGAACATCAAACCCCTCATCATCCAGCGGTATAACAGGCTGTTTGAGGTCTAAAAGCCAGGCTATTTCTTCTTTCGGTATTTCCAGCTCTTTCACTAACTCTTCCATGCGTGGCTTGCGCCCGAGTTTTTGTTCCAACTCACCAATTTTCCTGTTTAACTGTAGACAGTGGTCATGAAAGGAGCGCGAAACCTTTAGCAGGTGCCCGCTGCGCCGCAGGAAAGCACGAATTTCCCCTAGGATAAAGGGGACAGCATAAGTGGAAAATTTTGTTCCACGCTCCGGATTATAATTCTCCAATGCTTTAATGAGACCGATACAACCCTCTTGAAAGAGATCGTCAGTATCGGAAACATCCCGGGCAAACCGACCGGCTACATGTCGTACCAGGGGCAAATTTGTTATAACCAGCTTATCCCTGGCTTCAGGATCGCCTTTTTTTAAACTGTGGAATAAAGCAGCATTTTTATCTTCCTGATCCATCTCCTGTGGCTCCTTTAATGGTTATCCCAGGATTTTTTACCAAAAGAACGGAGCATTCTTATCCGGGTCCCCATCCCAAGTGCAGATTCAACATATAACTCATCCATGAAGTTCTCCATAATGGAAAAACCCATCCCCGCTCGCTCCAACTCCGGTTTTTCTGTATAAAGAGGTTCCCTGGCACGCTCAATATCGGCGATACCCTTGCCCCGGTCCTCAATCTCCAAAGAAAACTTGTTACCTTCCAGCGAAGCCGTTATCCATATAATGCCTTCTTCTGAATTATCATAGCCATGCAGGATGCAGTTGGTTACAGCCTCTGAAACTGCTGTTTTAACTTCATTCAACTCTTCGAGCGTAGGATCGATGCGCGCGACAAAAGCAGCCACAACAACCCGGACAAAGCTCTCGTTTTCCGATCTAGCCGGTATTTCCATTTTCATGTAGTTCATCGACTTCCTGGCTTTAAGAAACTGCCAGCCAGTCACACCTCCTTAATTGTTGTTGTCCTGCTTTAATGCAGGCTTGCCAGTGCCTTGGTTTCATCGCTTAATATGGGTATGATGGTCAGCAGACCACCCATTTGCAATATCTTCTTTATATGTTTGCTCACCCCACAAAAAACCATCTTCCCTCCTTTGGCTTTTACCTGCCGGTAACGTCCCAGGATAGCCCCTATTCCGGAACTGTCCATGAAGGTAAGGTTATCGAAGTTTAAAACCAGGTTCTGCACGATATCCTTCGCCAGTTCTTTATCAACCACCTCGCGAAAAACAGTCGCCGTATGATGATCCAGTTCACCATTCAGGCGAACAATAAGGCCAATTTTTCGTCTGATTAATTTTACCTGCACCAGCGCGCCTCCCTTCTCCTTATCAGTGGTGAAATACTTCTACTGGCAAATAATTCTGCATATATCATTTATTTCCTGCAACAAAAAAAGCCCTGACGGGCTTTTAGTGTATTTTTTTTATCGGCCGAAATTCAGCCAAGCATCGAAATAGCGTCGCAGCAGTAAAGGAAATGATGCATTTTCCACATCCTGGGCTACAACCAAATCAACCTCCTTAATAATTTCATCTCCCTGGGAGACTACAAAACGGCCAACTACTTCCCCGCGAGTCAAGGGGGGATGGAGGGAGCGAGGCAGTATCACTTCCGTCGAATAGCTTGTTTCCTCTCCTTTTTTCAACATGAAACTTATCTTTTCAGCGGCCACAACACTAACTTTCGTAATGTTACCTTTTTCCACAGGCAGACTGGCGATTATTTCATTTTTATCCTTCAGGGAAACACTAATAAAATTGGCAAATGCGTAATCGAGCAGAGCTGCAGCCTCATTATAGCGCGTATCACTGTCGGGAGCACCCAACACCACAGCAATAAAGCGTGTTTCGTCACGCTGCGCTGTCGCGGCAATGCATTGTCCCGCTTCCCTTGTGTAACCGGTCTTGATCCCGTCACAGCCACGGTAAAATCGGACCATACGATTTGTGTTACTCAGAAAAACTCTGCCGCTTCTGATCTGTCCTTCCAGAAAGTTTTCATCCATCCATATTGTGCTCCAACGGAAAAACAGGTTATGATTCAGTAATTCCCGGCCCAACAGCGCTATGTCATAGGCTGTTGAGTAGTGTTCCCCATGATGCAAACCTGTGGGGTTGATAAAATTGGTACTGTGCATGTTAAGCTCCAATGCCCGCCGGTTCATCATGTCCACGAAAGCTCTTTCACTGCCGGCAATGTATTCCGCCACCGCCACTGCAGCATCATTACCTGAGCCCACTGCTACCCCGATCAAAAGAGACTCCATATCAACAACATCGCCCTGACTTAAAAAAAGTTGGGACCCGCCCATCGCAGCTGCGTTATGTGTGATTGGAACTTCATCTTGAAGAGATATTTCCCCCCTTTGTAGTGCCTCTAGTGTCAATAACAGGGTCATAATCTTGGTGGTACTGGCAGGGAAAAGCTTTTCGTGTTCGTTAAGCGAATAAATAATCTCTGCACTGCCAAAATCCATGAGCAATGCCGCCTTCGATTTAAACTCCATTTCCTTCAGGGCATAAACATTCCCGCCAACCGGGATGAAGCACACGCTGAAAACAATTAACAAAATCAACAGATTTGCAACAAGAGGCCTGAACGTTTTTACCGTAAAATTCATCATATCATCCCCCTCATTCCCCTATTATCTCCAGCGATTAGAAAGAATAACCACAGAATGTACAAAAAAAAAGCGAAGAAAAAGACTAAATAATTAAAACAGAATACACAAAAAAGAGCCAAGAATGTACGGAAGAACACATAAAATAAAAGACAAAGGTCCGCCCTTTTCTGTGTATTCTTTAGTCTTTTTCTTGACTTATTTTGTGTGTTCTGTGTAATCTTTGTCTGCTGTTTATTCTGTATTCGTTTTTGCTGTTAGTTTGGGAACGGAGGTACCACACCATGTATTATTGGAGTAATCTCTGCCCGTTCTTCACCGATAGTAAAGGCATTTAGCAGTTCGCGGCAAGCGGGTTCGCGGACCTCTTCTTTATCGCTGTAAATACATGCAAGGGAGTCGTTCTCTGTAACCCGTTCACCTACTTTAAACTTTAGCACCACCCCGGCCGCCGGGTTAATCTCCTCACCTTTGCAAGAACGACCTGTGCCGAGGGATATGGCCACCTTACCTACTATCCGGGCATCGATCTCTCTTATATAACCACCTTTAGATGCACGAACCTCATCAGAGAAAGATGCCTGTGGTAGCAGTGTCAGATCATCCAGGCATTCCAGGCGGCCACCCTGGGAGATGACCATCTGCCGAAACTTCTGAAGCGCTGCACCGCTTTCCAGCAAACGCATCAGTTGCTCTTGCCCTTCCTCCGGATTCCTTACCCGCCCACTGAGGGCTAGCATATAACCTCCAAGCACTATACAAAGCCGCTCCACATCTGCCGGGCCTTTCCCCTGTAGAACAGCAATGGCTTCTTTCACCTCCAGAGCATTACCTACCGCGTAGCCCAGAGGTTGGTTCATATCAGTAACAACAGAAACGATGCGCTTTCCCATATCCTTGCCTATGCGTACCATAATCTCTGCAAGATGAAAGGCTTCCTCCCGGCTTTGCATAAAAGCACCCCGCCCTGTTTTCACATCAAGTAAAATTGCACCAGCTCCTCCGGCGATTTTCTTGCTCATGATCGAAGCAGCAATCAGCGAAATGTTTTCTACTGTACCAGTAACATCACGCAGTGCATATAACTTCCCATCTGCTGGAGTAATGCTTTCTGTTTGAACCATAATAGCAATGTTATTGTCCCTTACCAGGTCAACAAATTGTCCCGTAGTCAGATCTGCGCTAAAGCCGGGGATACTCTCCAGTTTATCGATAGTCCCGCCGGAGAATCCAAGGCCACGTCCCGAAATTTTGGCTACCGGAACTCCGGCGGCAGCCACCAGAGGTGCAAGTACAAGCGTCACTTTGTCACCAACTCCACCGCTGCTGTGTTTATCCACCACGATCTTGTCAAGAGAACTAAAGTCCAATGTTTCGCCTGAAGCAGCCAGAGCTGCTGTGAGCGCATTTGTTTCCTTGTTGTTAAGCCCCTGGAAATAGATAGACATGAGCATTGCAGCCATCTGGTATTCAGGAATGAATCCGTTGTTATATTCCTGAACCAGATAATTGACTTCCTCCCACGAAAGGCTCTGTCCATCTCTTTTCTTAGTGATTAAGTCCAGGATATTCATGCCTGAGATACTCTCCTTCCAAAAAGATCTGCGGCAAAACTTTCCCCCGTAAGTGGAGCGGCACAGTGTAAGACTTCAGCCATTGTGGCAGCCAGATCGGCGAACGTTTTTCGTATGCCCAGATTCGTTTTTTTCATGCCGGGACTGTATGCCAGCAAAGGAACAAATTCCCTGGTGTGATTTGTGCCTGGAAAGGTAGGATCACAGCCATGATCCGCAGTAATAAAGAGAAGATCGCCCTCTTTCAATTTACTTAATATCCCTTCAAGCGAACGATCAAATGCCTCCAGCTCACGGGCAAAACCCACCACATCGTTGCGATGACCGTAGACCATATCGAAATCAACAAGCGTGGCCCAAAATAGTCCGTTGAAATCCGCGCTAATGGCTAACTGTAGCGCTTCCATAACTTCCTTATTACCTGCAGCAGGCAGATGTTTCGTAATCCCCCGACCGGCAAATATATCCTTCACTTTACCGACAACCCATACCTGGGCTCCTTTTTCCTGAATAGAATCAAGGATCGTTTTGCCTGGCGGAAACAGGGAATAATCACGACGGCCTGCCGTACGTTTGAAGTTCCCGGGTGTACCGCTAAAGGGCCTGGCAATTACTCTTCCCACAGCATGATCTTTGACCAGAATACGGTCCCGCGCAACACGGCACCAATCATAAAGAGTCTCCCGGCTCACCACTGTTTCATGCGCGGCAATTTGAAAGACGCTGTCGGCAGAAGTATAGACGATGGGAAACCCGCTTTGCAGGTGCTTAGTGCCGAGACTGTCAATAATCTCCGTGCCGGAGGCAACTACATTCCCCATGACCGGACGGCCAATAGCTTCTGCGAAAGCGGTAATAAGTTCAGAAGGAAATCCATGTGGGTAGAGCGGAAAGGGCTTTTCAAGCAAGAGTCCCGCTAATTCCCAATGCCCCGATGTCGTATCCTTACCCGGCGAACGGGCAGCCATCTTGCCAAAGGAACCCTTAATTGTTGTTTTTTCCTCAAGTTGGGGAACTATTTCCCCAAGGCCGAGCGAAAGAAGATTGGGAAGCTTTAAATTCCCTGTATGCAAAGCAATATGACCTAAAGTATTGCTTCCGGTATCCCCATAAGCATCAGCATCCGGCAAAGCCCCCACACCTGCGCCATCCAACACCACAATAAAAACCCTGTTTATATCCATTATCCTCACGCTCTCGGGTGCGTTTGGTTATATATATCTTTAATCTTCTGCCTGGTAAGGTGAGTATAAATCTGAGTTGTTGAGATATCAGCATGCCCCAGCATTTCCTGCACGGATCGTAAATCAGCTCCGTTTTCCAAAAGGTGTGTGGCAAAGGAATGACGCAGTGTATGGGGGGTAATATCACCATTAATGCCTGCTTTAAGGGAATACTTTTTTAAGATCTTCCAAAAACCCTGCCGGGTTAGGCGTTTGCCCTGTTGATTGAGAAACAATGCCTTTTCCTCTTTGTTTTTGATGATCTTGCCACGGCTATTTTTAAGATAATCCTGGAGACTTTTTATAGCAACAGATCCCAGGGGAATCATTCTTTCCTTGCTGCCTTTACCGATGCAGCGCAAAAAACCCATTTTAATATTAACATTATTTATATCAAGTGAAACAAGTTCAGAAACCCTGATTCCGGTGGCGTAAAGCATTTCCATCATGGCCCTGTCCCGTTGTCCACCAACCTTACCACATTCAGGTTGTTCCAGCAACAATTCCACATCATCACAAGAAAGAACGTGGGGAAGCTGTTTTTCAGAGCGAGGCGTTTCCAGTTCCCTGGCGGGATTAACTTCAATTATCTGTTCTTTCATCAGAAACTGATAAAAAGAACGAACAGCAGCCAAGCTGCGGGTGACAGAGGCAGGCGCCAATCCCATATCCCGTTGTACACCAAGAAAACGGGAGATCTCCTCACGCCCCGTTTCCGCAAAATCAGTAATCCCGTTCTGCTTCAAATAATGCAAGTATTTATTTAAATCCCGCCCGTACGAATCAAGCGTATTGGCCGCGAGCCCTTTTTCCACTGACAGGTAGTAAACAAAATCTTGCAGAAACTTTTCCATCCAGAAATATCCCCTTAGACTATAATGCAGCAATATCTATAAAATATTCCACACCGGAAACAAAAACCCTCTCTATATTCAATATTTTTTCACATATTGAATGTTTAGTTTATATTATCGGCATAACCAGTCTCATAAAAACAGGGGTTATATACGCTTCCACCAACCCGCCCATTAATGCTAATAGTATGACCAGGCTCATGTATAAACAGTACTGGGGGAGAAATGTATGTTCCGTTTTTCCTCTTGTAAACCTGTTCCGAAAAAGATAAAAGGAATAAGTAAAAGTAAAAGCTGCCCCTAATATATAAGCGGGCACCAGAAATAGATTGTGCGGTAAGAGAGCGGCAAGGCAAAAGAGAACTCCTTTAATCGAATAGCGATAAATTAACACACCTACGGTGAACCCGAGGGAAATACCCTTTAGAAAAAGGACTGGCAGTACCAGAAAATAACCAACTGAGAACATGCCCAGCTCCCATAACAATAGGAAAATTGTGCCGTTTTTAGAAAAAGAAGCCCGGAGCAACTCCGAAGACGCTAACATATCTCCCTCATTCTCTTTTAAATTATT
>SKTJ01000004.1 GCA_007122565.1 Syntrophomonadaceae bacterium
GAAAAGCATTGCAAATAGGATTGGTTGGTCTACCTTTTACAGGCAAAACAACTTTTTTTAATCTGTTAACAGGTTTGGATCATGAAACAGGATTGAGCGGTAAAAGAGAGGTAATAACCGGCACTGCTGAGGTGCCGGATGAACGCATTGAATATTTATCACGACTATATAAGCCACAAAAAACAGTATTTGCCCAGATACAATTCAAGGATATCCCCGGTATACATTCAGGGGATGGTACTGGAATGGCAAACAAACTGCTGGAGGAAGTGCGCGGCGCAGATGCCCTGGTTCAGGTAGTACGTGCTTTTACGGAAGATATGGTGGGCGCTGCCACCGGAGAGGTCGATCCACCCAGGGAAATGGTTGATTTTGCTTCAGATCTTGTTATTGCCGATATGGTTGCTGTAGAAAATCGTCTGACACGTTTACAGAGTACACGCAAACCTTCTAAGGATACACTTGCCCAGGTTACCTTGCTGCAGCGTATCCTTGACGCATTGGAACACGAGCAGCGTGTCAGTGAACTGGAATTTTCAGAGGAGGAAAAGATCTTAATCGCAGATCAGAACTTCCTTACAGAAAAACCGCTGATTGTCGCGGTGAATGTGGATGAAAAACAGTTATCCGCAGGTGACTACCCCGGACGTGAAAAAATATTTGCTTATGCCGACCATCATAAAATCCCCGTTATCGAAGTATGTGCACGGATTGAGATGGAAATCAATCAACTTCCAACCATAGAACGTGAAGAGTTTATAAAAGATCTCAATCTAACTGATTCAGGGATTAACCGTCTGGCCCGTACCGCTTACAACCTTTTGGGTTTAATATCTTTTTTTACTGTAGGCGCAGACGAGGTAAGAGCCTGGACCATTCGCCAGGGAACAATAGCAAGAAAGGCGGCAGGTAAGGTTCATACCGATATAGAACGGGGTTTTATCCGTGCTGAAGTGTTTCACTTTGAAGATATTAAAAACCTGGGTAGCGCGACCGCTGTGAAAGAGAAAGGGCTGTTTCGCCTGGAAGGTAAGGAATACATGGTCAAAGATGGAGATATAATCAGCTTTCGTTTTAATATATGACTTGACAAATGGCATTAAATCTTTTATTTTTTAGTATATAATACCATAATTATAAATTGAAGGTATTAAAGGAGGTGAATCGACTTGAACCGTTATGAAGGTGCAAACAAACAAAGGAAACTGCCGGTGATCTTGAGTTGGGAAGAGCAGGAGGCATTGCTTAACCAGCCAAATCCAAAAGCACCCACTGGGTTGCGCAATCTGTGTATTATAAAAATGATGCTGGACGGGGGACTTCGTCTTTCCGAAGTTATTAATCTTAGACCTGGCGATGTTAATTTTCAGACTGGAACACTGATCATACAGGAGAACGGCTCGAAGGAGCAACGCACGCTTTGGCTTGGAGAGGATACCCTGGAGTTGCTTAAGCGGTGGCTAAAGATCCGGTCTGACTGTGAATACCTTTTTTGTACATTAAAGGGAGGGCGTCTCGATGATCGTTATATTCGGGAGATGGTGAAACGACTGGCCCTCAGGGCCGGCATTAAAATAAACATTTTTCCACAAAGCCTGCGCCATACTTTTGCTGCAGATTTATATCGTAAGACCCGTAATATTTGCATCGTCCAGCAAGCTCTCGGACATGTGGATCTCTCCACCACGATGATCTATGCCAACCTAATTGAGGAAGATTTGGAAGAAGCGCTTAAATTTTTTCGTGCGGGACAGGCGGCATGAACCGTCGCCAGAGGCTGTTGAAGCATCTCTTCTTGCTATTGAATTTAAGAAAAAAGATAAATGCAAGCGGCGTGATTTGGGAGACACAGGTAAAATCATCGCTGCTGCTGAAAAGACAATGGACATGACTGAAGGATATATTACTAAGGAACCGGAGAAAACCACTGAATTAATTGAAGACAGGACTGCTTCAGACTCATCCGATAAAACAATAAATGATAAAAAAATTCTCAATATGCATGCAATCAAGTGCAAGTGCGGCAACATACTTAGTAGAAGGGTGGAACACTGCCAAGAATGCGGTATAAACATCGAAATATTGCTGGAGGAATTGCGCCAGGACTTTTATCGTATAAATTTTACGAATAACCCCAAGAAAAAGGATAATACTTAAAGCAGTTCCATACTGACTGTATAACGGGCAAAGGCTCGGGAAATCTCCCGGGGGCGAGTTAGCTTTTTGTCATCCCGTGTCAACCATATTCTCATGGCACGGGATGAAATTAATCTATCTTACTGCAGGGAGTAATCAAGAATTACCGGGTTGCCTTCCTGATCGTAAATTTCGAGCAAAGGCAGCTCCGCTAGAGTGTTAAGATTGAATACCTCGTTTTTGTTGAGTGAAAGGTGCTCCAGGGTGTTTAAGCGGTCCAATGCTGACACATTGCGCACAGGATTGTTCACCAGTTTCAGTTCACGAAGATAAAATAGTTCTGCCAGCGGCTCCAGATTATCGATCCTGTTCTGTGACAGATAAAGATAGTTCAGGTTTTCCAGATTTGACAAAGGAGAAATATCTTTAATCAAGTTGTCACTCAAATCAAGTTTCCACAGATTGGTCAGTTCAGAAAGGGCTTTAATATCCCTGACATCATTTTCACGTAAATTAAGCTCAGTTAACTGCTCCAGAGTGGAAAGAGGTTGGATATCGAAAACGCGATTATTGCTGAGGTCCAGATCCAACAGTGTAATCAGTGACGCCAGAGGTAGTATTTCCCGAATTTTATTATCTTTAAGATCGAGCACCAAGAGGTTGTTGAGCTTTCTTAAAGGAGTGGGATCGGTTATATAGTTCCCGGAGAGATATAAATATTCCAGGTTTTGTGCCCGGCCGAGGGGTGTAAGATCAATAACATAGTTGTTACTTAAGTCAAGCTCCCAAAGCTGCCTTAACTTACCCAAAGGCGCTAAATC
>SKTJ01000279.1 GCA_007122565.1 Syntrophomonadaceae bacterium
CTTCGCTGATCACTCCGGCGGAAGTCTGACCGGCGATACCGATGCCAATCGCCGAACCGATACCTGCCAGCAGCGTTGCCACCGCAGCCCCAAGAATGCCTAACCCCAGACCTAGTTCCATCTTGCATTGTGCCTCCTTTATTTGATAAAAAGTGTAAAGTGGGAATGCCCTTTTTTTGCTTCAGCCGGGGTAGAATTCCTATCTGAAGCCCCAATGTTCAGCTTTAGCTGAACAAGTTAACTTCCAGTTTCTCCCCTAATCGGGAGTCACATTTACATGGTTTGTATTCAGTTTAAACGGCTTGAAGGGACGTCCGCCGCTTTCAAAAAAGCGGTTAAAATATTCCAGATACTGCAAACGGCTGGAATGGACGTATGCACCCAAAATATTAATTACCAGATTGAAGGTATGACCACCGATTAACATGATCACCATTAGAATAGCCCCAATCACTGTCCCACCCAGCATGAAAGAAAGCATATTCACCGACATGGCAATAACGCTCGTAGCGAGCCCCAGTGCGAGCAACCGGGAATAGGATAAAATATCTCCCAGGTAACCGGTAACATTATAGAGGGAGAATAGCCCGGAAACGAACTTTTTAACGATCCCTTTCTGCGTTCTTCCCTGGGTGAGCACCAGCCCCGCTGCGGCGCCATAGGCGAGAATTGGAGCCATGTTGGCCGTTTTAGGGAAAGCTAAGAGGATCAGTCCGATGATAAAAAGGGCCCAGAAAAGCTGATCGGAGATGGCGTCCATCCATTTGCCTTCCTGCACATTGCGGTAAAACATAATCCCCATACCCACAAATATCTGGAAAATACCGATGCCGAGGGAATAGATTAGCATGCGCATTGGATCCACCATGGCATCAAAAAACAGCGGTTCCAGGGGTATGAGTCCACCAAACCAGCCACCAATGAGGGCACCAAAGATTACGGTGGATATACCGCAGGCCACCACAATCTTAAAGACACGGCGTGCCCCAAATCCCAGATTCAGTCTCCACAACATCAGACCTCCCAGAGCAGCAATAACTATCCCATAGCCCGCATCGGACATCATAATCCCAAAAAAGATCACAAAAAAGGGCGTTAGTGCAAACGTGGGATCGATACCGCGGGGCTTGGGAGTGCCATACAAGGTGGTGATAAACTCATACGGGGCAACAGCAGGATTGTTTTCCAAGGCTACCGGGAAGGTTTCCCTCTCTTCCGGCTCCCGGGTAAAGGTAACAACCGTATTACAATCCACAGCAAGTTTTTGTTCGAGCATGGGAAGATCTTTTTCTCTTACCCATCCTTCCATCACAAAAGCATTTTCCGTACGGGCCAGGTTGTTTACAAGCTGCTTTTTATCCCGTTCCACGGCCAGATAGTCAGCGTAGTAGTTTAACCGTTCATGGAATTCAAGCTGCTTTTTAGCTTCTTCCAGCACGGCCTCCCGTTGCAGCGCTGCCTGCTGAAGTTCCGCTTCAATACGGTCTAAATTTTTCTCCGGTGTTCCTTGCAGGGATGAGAAATCCTGTCTGTTAAAGCTAAATTGCCTGAAGGCCTCTTGTAAAGCTTCCTTACTGCTCGCCGCATAGCCAATTAATAAATAGGACTGATCACGATCTCCGTTTAACTCTACCAGAAAACTTTCCGCTGCAGCATCAGTTAATGCTGCACGAAACTTCTCCAGTTCATCCTGGGAAAGTATTCCCAACTCCAAACATACATATGGGGTGGTGCGGATCTCCTGGAGCGGTGCATCCAGCTTACCCCATGGTTGCAGCAGGGTACGAAGGTTCTGCAAGCGTGTCTCCTCGTTACGCAACGACATCAGCTTTTCGTCGGCACGTCTCAACTCGCCGGAAACCGCTCCGATTTCCTGAGCCCAGACTACTGCCTGATCATTGAAATCATGCAACGTGAGCAGTTTGCGATTATCCTCGAGACTGCTGAACATGCCCTTTTTCACCGGGTAATGCCGGTTCAGAAAGTCAAGGGCAAATCGTAACTCCATCAGGTATGATTCCACTTCCTGCAGCGATTCCTGTTCACCGTCATTCTCCACCAGTTCATTCCAGGCCGGCTCTGCTGCCGCCTTTCCCTGAAGATCGTTCACTTCCATAACACCCATGCGCTGCAGCAGGCCGAGCGTACAGTCTTTTTGCTCCTGATGACCAATTAAGTACACTTTTTTCATTTTAGCTATGGCCATCGGTCATCACAATCCTCTCCATCACCATCTTAATCGCTTCCTCCTGTTTTTGCCGCGCCCCCGTCTGGAGTTGCTGCACATCCGCGGCAGCGCGCTGCTGGATCGGAATAATATCCTGCTGCGCTTCCTGATCGGCAACGGTGAGAATCTCCCGCCTTTTTGCCTCTGCTTCCGACACACCCCGGCGCACCAGCTCAGCCGCCTGCTGTTCTGCCTCCTGGATGATACGGCGGGATTCGGCCTGAGCATTACGCCGGGTCTCTTCTGCTTTCCCCTCCGTTTCACGAATACTTTTTATTACGTCTGCAAGCAAAGCCTCACCTCCTCTGCTTTTTCAGCAGCATCCTGATGCTCTTTTGGCTGTTAGAGGGGTACTCTGGCACCACTAGTTGCTTGAGGGCTATTGGAAGGAACATCCTTAAGTCACTGTATTGGCAATAGGCTTAAAGGTGGAAACTGCCGTTGTTCGTCCATCATCGATTTCATTTTCTCCATAATTCTACATCCCTATACAAACTGAACCCTTAAAGAAAGGGGAAAACCGGAGTCTTATGAAACGGGTTACAGGATACCTGTGCGCAGGCCGCAGTCTCAAATAAAAAGATTATAATGTTGCCTTTGCCGACCCGGCCACATGTTAAACTCGCTGCGCTCAGACAAGTAAAATGTGGAAACCCCGGTCCGGCAAAGCCTTTTGATCGAGCCTGAACGGTTACTCACAGGC
>SKTJ01000063.1 GCA_007122565.1 Syntrophomonadaceae bacterium
GTAGGCATTTGGGAAATCCTGCTGGACCTGAAGCCGTAAAGTTTACCCATGGGGTTGCCACCTACGTCCAGTAGGCATTTGGGAAATCCTGCTGGACCTGAAGCCGTAAAGTTTACCCATGGGGTTGCCACCTACGTCCTTAATTTATTTGAGGTGTCTGCATTTTGGCCAGTAAAAAACAGGTCCAAAGAAAGCAAAGAACTGTCCGCTGGATAATTATAGCAAGTATCTGGACTTTTTTTTTGGCTATTGGATTTGCCTTTGTAACCCGAGTGTTGATACAAAGTATCGGGTCAACGATCATATCTTTTATCATTCTTTTTGCCATCATACTAATAGGCATACTTTTTGACACCATTGGAACTGCTGTGGCGGCAGCCGATGAAAAACCTTTCCATTCAAAAGCATCCAAGAAAATATATGGGGCAAAAAAAGGCATATACCTTGTAAAAAATGCGGATAAAGTGGCAAATTTTTGTAATGATGTTATTGGAGATATTAGTGGTGTTATTAGTGGTGTTATTGGTGCAATAATCATTATTAACCTCACGACGACAAGCCCGGGGTTAAATGAACTGTATCTAAACATCTTTTTGGCCGGTGTTATTTCTGCGCTGACTGTAGGAGGCAAAGCGATTGGAAAATACCTGGCCATAAACTACTCAACAGACGTTGTTTTTTTTACAGCACGCCTTTTAACAACTTTCGGAAAAATTAATTTCTTGGACAAAAAAACTCGAAAAAATAAACGCGCTTATTAAAACTGGAAGTTGGTGTTTTTGTGGGTTTATTTCTGGAAAAAATTAAAGAGCCCGGGGATCTAAAAGGTTTTTCATTAAAAGAACTGGAAAAATTAGCTGAAGAAATACGAAAGGCTATTGTGACTGTCATTTCAAAACAAGGGGGACATTTAGCATCCAGCCTTGGAGTGGTCGAATTAACCCTTGCCCTTTACAGTGTTTTTAACGCGCCGATTGATAAAATTATTTGGGATGTTGGCCACCAGTGTTACGCTCATAAAATTTTAACAGGGCGCAAAGAACAATTCATGTCCATTCGAAGTCTTGGTGGCATTAGCGGTTTCCCGAAAAGGGATGAAAGCATCTATGATGTATTCAGTGTGGGGCACAGCAGTACCTCAATATCCGCTGCATTAGGTATGGCTCGAGCGCGCGATTTAAAAAATGAGAACAATCACGTGATTGCGGTGATCGGTGATGGGGCCCTGACGGGCGGTATGGCGTTTGAAGCTCTTAATTACGCAGGGGAAGCCAACACGAATCTCATTGTGGTTTTAAATGATAATGAACTGTCCATTAATCAAAATGTCGGCGGCTTACCATCTTATCTCGCAAGACTGAGAACAGATCCAAAATATTCACGGCTAAAAGAGGACCTGGAACATGTCTTGGGACGTATTCCTCATATAGGGAAAACCATGGTGCGTTCAGCAGAACGCATCAAAGACAGCGTTAAATATTTGCTTGTTCCTGGTGTTCTTTTCGAAGAGTTAGGGTTTACATATTTAGGTCCAATCAACGGACACAATATATCCCAACTTCAAGGATTATTTCGCCAGGCAAAAACCATAAATGGTCCTGTTTTAATTCATACCGTTACCACAAAAGGGAAAGGGTACGAACCTGCAGAAAAAGAGCCGCAAAAGTTCCACGGCGTCGGGAAGTTCAACAAAAGGACGGGGAAATTTCCTCGCCAAGAAAGTTCCAATCCCACTTACAGTAACTTATTCAGCTCCACGTTATGTCAAATTGCAAATGAAGACGAATCTATCGTGGCGCTAACTGCAGCAATGGCTTCCGGTACAGGTTTGGATGCTTTCTCGGAAAAATGGCCCAAGCGCTTTATCGATGTAGGCATTGCTGAACAAAACGCGGTAACCATGGCGGCCGGCCTGGCTGTTGAAGGGCTCAGGCCAGTGGTTGCCATATACAGCACTTTCTTACAGCGTGCGTACGATCAAATTCTGCACGATGTTTGCCTTCAGGAACTGCCTGTATCATTTGCCATTGACCGGGCAGGTCTTGTGGGAGAAGACGGTGAAACCCATAACGGGTTGTTTGATATTGCTTATCTCCGCCATATGCCGGGGATTACAATGATGGCACCAGGAAATGGGGCCGAATTATCAGCGATGCTCAAAATGGCAGCGAACCTGGATGCACCATCAGCCATTCGCTATCCAAAGGGGCAGGCACCCGACCCTTTACCTTCTGATTCCTGCGATTTGACCTATGGCCGGGGCAAGCTTCTAAAGGAAGGAAGCGATGCCTTGATCATTGCCGTTGGCTCCATGGTAAAACCAGCTTTGCAGGCGTACGAACTGCTTTTGGAGGATGGCATTCAATGCGCAGTGATTAATCCACGATTTATTGTTCCGCTGGATCGCGATCTTATTTGCAGCAGAACCCGTCGCTGTAAACATGTTGTTATTGTTGAAGAAGGGATTATAACCTGCGGTTTCGGCAGTTCAATTCTTGAAATGTTTGCAGAAGAGGGAATAACCGACGTACATATTAAATTGATGGGGATACATAGTCCTTATACGGGTCAGGGAACACGAAGCCAGATCTTGGAATCTACGGGTTTGACACCAGAGGGTATTGCCCGGGAAGTTAATTTTTTATGTAACGCTCGTGTGAAAGTCAGGTAATAGAGATGGAAGGGCCTAAGAATAAGATTCGCCTGGATACATTACTGGTGGATAAAGGTTTAGTTGATAATAGAAATAGAGCCAGAGCTGAAATAATGGCCGGCAATGTTTTCGTTGATGGTGTAAAAAAAGATAAACCCGGTTACTTTTTCACAACAACATCGGATATTCAACTGAAAAAACCAATAAACCCTTATGTTAGTCGAGGTGGCTTAAAACTACAAAAGGCGATAGATGAATTTAATTTAGCACTTGA
>SKTJ01000126.1 GCA_007122565.1 Syntrophomonadaceae bacterium
CATCTTCGTAGGGACGATGGTGCTACTGTGAGTCCCTTAAGCAACTACCGCTCGTGCTGGTTAGTTTTCCCTCCTGCTTCCTGCATCTTGACTCTTGTGCGACTTTCGACTTT
The DNA here is from genome assembly GCA_007122565.1 of Syntrophomonadaceae bacterium. Lineage (GTDB taxonomy): Bacteria > Bacillota > Dethiobacteria > DTU022 > UBA8154 > UBA8154. The sequence continues at coordinate 114 of SKTJ01000126.1, forward strand.
GAACTTTTGACATTCGACTGTCCTTTATCCTGCTTTCTGTTCCTTTAGATCTATAGAGATTACTTTTGATACTCCTTCTTCTTCCATTGTTATGCCGTAGAGAACATCCGCTTCTTCCATCGTCTGACGGCGGTGGGTGATGAGGATGAATTGGGTATGGGTGGCAAATTCCTTTACGGTGTTGATAAACCTGGCGGCATTACTGTCATCGAGGGAAGAATCAATCTCGTCCAGAATGCAGAAAGGAACGGGCCGGTAATGGAGCAATGCAAAAAGTAACGCGATGGCGGTAAGCGCTTTCTCTCCGCCGGAAAGGAGGGAGATATTCTTTAAATTCTTACCGGGAGGTTGAGCCACGATTTCAATTCCCGATTCGAGGACGTTATCCGGATCAGTAAGTTGTAGCAGAGCCTGCCCGCCGCCAAACAGTTTCTGAAATACTTCATTAAAATATTTCTCCACCACAGCAATTGTTTCAAGAAACTTCTCCTTCATATGCAGATCCAGTTCGGCCAGCACTTTTTTAATTCCCTTTTCCCCCTCCAACAGGTCCTGACGCTGCTCCTGCAGGAAACTGATCCGCTCCTGTAATCGCTCATATTCCCCGATGACCGCTGTGTTTACCGTCCCCATGGCTGCCATCTCCCCGTAAAGCTGTTCACGCAGAGCTGCCAACTCTCCCAGCGGCTCAGCCGCTGCAAATTTTTCTTCCAACGCCGCTATGTCCCGTGTAGGATCGAGATCACACTTCTCCCGCGACTGCTCCTCCAGATAACGCCGCGCCTCTTCCAACTTTACCACTTCAAGCTGCAGTTGCTGACTACGCCGCCCATATTTTTCGCTGCCCTTTTCAGCCTTTTCCAGCTCCGTTGCCAGTTCCCCTATCTTACGGCCGAGGCTATCCACTTTTGCTGCCATGACGAGAAGCCGGCTTTTGCTTTGATTCAACGCCGCACCGGCCTCCGAGAGCTTCTTTGTCAGCTCATTTTCCCCGTTGGCCAAACGTTCACTTTCTCCCTGTAGCGTCTCTTTTTCTTTTACCAATTCCGCTGCCAGATTTTGCAGGCCACTTTTTTCCTGGAGGTGCCGGCGCCGCTGTTCTTGTAGCGAACTCTCTTTTTCCTGGATTGCGGAGAACCGTACGCGCAGCTCCACCAGTTCATTTTCAGTGGAACGGAACGCCGTCTCACTCTGCCTGACCTGTTCCCCAAGCTCATTTTCCCGAGACCGTAGGGTAGCCAACTCCGCCTCCAGGCGGCTTTTTCCCTGTTTTCCCTGCTCTGTCTCCCCGGCCAGTGCCTCAAACCGATCCTGCCATTTCACAAGTTCCTGCTCCAAACGCAGTTGCTCATCCGTAAACAATTTCAACTCCCGGGCAATATTCTCCCCTTCTCCGTGGAGCTTAAGTTTCAACTTTTCCAGCTCTCTACCGGCCTCTTCACCGGCGGTTACTTTTTGGTCCATTCGTTCACGATCTTTTTTTATTTCCTGAAGAGCGTCATGCGCCCTTGCAATATTCTGTTGCCGGATCTCCAGTTCCCGCTCCAATTCTTCCATTTCGCGACGTCGCTGCAGAATGCCGGCACTTTCCCGGGGCTGATACCCGCCGGAGATGGACCCCCCGGGGTTGATCACCTCTCCGTCCAGTGTTACCAGTTTCCAACCCCTTTTATGCGTGCGAGCAAGCCTGAGGGCCGTTTCCAGGTCTTCCGTCACGAGTACTCCGCCCAGCAGATGATCCACAGCTTTGCGGAAGCGCTCCGGCGCTTCCACCAGTTTGGCGGCAACCCCGAGGAAGCCTTTGCCCCCTGCAGCCGGCAATTCACGACGCGGCGGTGGCTTAAGCAAATTCAGGGGAAGAAAAGTCGCTCTGCCGGTCCGCTCCTTTTTTAACATTTCAATAGCACGGCGTGCCGACTCATCGTCAGCAGTAACTATATGTTGCACCGCGCCACCCAGCGCCACTTCCACCGCTTTTTCAAGATTGGGCGGCACTGTGATCAGGCTCCCCACAGGACCATGGATGCCGGAGAGAGCGGCCTTTCCGCTGCGAGCCTGCATAACGGCCCGAACCCCCCCGGCATAATAGCTGAGATTCCCTTCACTCTCCCGCAAATTCCGTGCCCGGTTGCGCTTTTTATCCTGCTCCTGCTCCAACGTCTGCAGTGTATCGCGGGCAGTTTCCATCTTCTTATCTAAATTAAGGAGCCCCTTTACCAGGTGAGACTGTTCCCGGGCCCACTGCTCCTGCTCCCAGCGATTTCGCTCCTTTAAAGTGGCGTTCTGCTTTTCCCGTTCTGCAGCATGCTCCCGTTCTGCCAGCGCTTTTTTTACCCGCCCGGTCAATTCTTTCATTGCATCTTTGATCTCTTCGTGGCGCAACTTTTTATCTTCCAGGGCCTGTTTTAACGATGTCAGACGGGAGACCGCCTGCGCTTCCTGCCGGCGTAAATCCTCCAAGGCAGTCAACTCCAGCTTACCCTGTAGCATCTTCAACTTTTCCTTTAACGCTCCTGCCCGTTCCCCCTGCTCCTTTTGTTCCCGGGCCAGCCTTTCCAGTTCAACGCTGTTTTGTTCAAGGGTTTTCTCCAGGCCGGCGATCCGCTCCCAAACCTCTGTCAGGGCATTTTCCTTGAGCTGACGCTTCTCCCTGGAAAAACTTTCCTGCTCCCGTACAACCGCCAATCTACTCTCCAATTGCTGAACAATCTTTTCATTATCCTGTTCCAGAGCCTGTTCCATGGCTATCTTCTCATTTGCCAATCGTTCCTGACTGCTAGCCTCATCAAGCTTGTTTTTCAGGTCTTTCCGCAGTTCATCCTGCTCCTTAAGCAACTCATTAACCCGCTTTTGTTCCCCTTCTATTTTCTGCCGGCGGTTGTTGTTATCAACCCATTGCCGGACCAGTATTTTCTCCTCTACAGCGTGTAAACGATCACGCAAAGTACGATAGCTTCTTGCCAGGGAGGCCGCCTCCGCCAGCGGTTCCTGCTGGTTCTGCAACTCCTGGCGCAAATCTTCCACGCGGATCAGATTTTGATTCGCCTCTTCCAGCTTATTCAGGGTTTCTTTTTTCCTGCGCCGGTACTTATGTATGCGAGCCGCCTCTTCAAAAAGTTCCCGGTGATCTTCCGGTCGGGCATTGATCAACTGCTCTACCCGCCCCTGGCCGATCAGGGAATACGTTTCCGTGCCAATGCCGGTGTCGAGAAAAAGATCCACAATATCCCTCAGACGGCACGGGTTCTTATTAATGTAGTATTCCCCTTCACCGGAACGGTACATCCGTCGTGTAATCTTCACTTCATCATATTCAATCGGTAAGTAATCACCTGTATCGGCCAGGCTGATGGAGACCTCGGCATAGTTCATGGGGCGGCGTTTTGTCGTCCCGGCAAAAATAAGCTCGTCCATCTGCGCACCGCGTAACAGGCGGGCACTTTGTGATCCTAAAACCCAGCGTACAGCATCGAGCAGATTGCTCTTTCCACAGCCGTTAGGACCCACAGCTGCAGCGATACCGGGAGAAAAGGTGAATTCCACTTTCTCTTGAAATGATTTAAACCCCGCAATTTCCAGTTTCTTTAAATACATAATTCACCCCAGTGCAAGATGCAAGATAAAAGAAATAAGAGGCAAGAAATAAGTAAGAGTTCGATAGGAAAAAAACCTTTGTCAACTGTCCCTTTGCCCTGCGCTTATCCAACTATCACACTATCTGCTATCTAACTACTGTCATCCACCATCTGCTCCCACGCGGTTTTTGCTGCTGCCTGTTCCGCTTCTTTTTTTGACTTGCCGCTCCCCTGGCCGATCACTAATCCGTCCAGATCCACCGCCGCCTCAAAAGTTTTATCGTGCTGCAGCCCCACTTCCCCAACGATTGTGTATGTTGGGGTTTTTCCCGTGAGAAACTGACACTTTTCCTGTAACATCGTCTTAAAATCTGCCACAGGAAAAAGCCCTTTCCCGATGGCCACCAGCATTGGCTGAAAAAGGGCAATCAACCTTGAACTGGTCTGCTCATATCCCCCGTCCAGAAAAAGGGCACCGATCAGCGCCTCCAGAGCATCGGCAAGCAGCGAGGGTTTTTCAGCGCCCCCGCTGATCACCTCTCCCCTTCCCAACCTGATATATTCTCCCAGGTTTAGCTGCCTGGCCAGTGTCGCCAGAGATTTTTCGTTGACCACATTGTGGCGCATCTGTGTCAATTTACCTTCCGGGTAAGCGGGAAAGGATTTAAATAAATATTCTGATATGACAAGTTCCAGTACCGCATCCCCGAGAAATTCTAACCGCTCATTATGCGGGCGGTTTCCCGCTTCATGGGCATAAGAGGTATGAGTAAGAGCCTCTTCATATAAAGCCATGTTATGAACGGGCCACTGCAGCTCCCGCAACAACTCCACTGTTTTATTATCCGGCAACCTGCTTTACCCTCCTAAGCATGCTCCCGCTGCACAACAAGGCACGCATTCGTTCCTCCGAAACCAAAGGAATTGGAGATGGCCACGTCAATCTGCCGGGAACAGGCTTCGTTGGGAACATAGTTCAAGTCACAGTCCGGATCTGCTTCCTCGTAATTAATTGTGGGAGGAATAACACCATGCTTCATGCTTAACAGGGTAGCCACAATCTCCACGCCGCCGGCAGCCCCCAACAGGTGGCCGGTCATGGATTTGGTGGAACTGATAGCAAGGCGGTAAGCATGCTCGCCAAAAAGCTTTTTAATTGCATGTGTTTCCACCCGATCATTATACTGGGTTGACGTACCGTGAGCATTGATATAATCCACCGTCTCAGGGGAGATGCCTCCGTCTTTAAGAGCACGCTCCATACATAGGTAGGCACCCCGCCCTGACGGATCAGGCGAAGTAATATGATACCCGTCACCGGACATGCCGTATCCGGCCATTTCCCCATAAATAACTGCACCCCGGGAAAGGGCATGTTCAAGCGTCTCCAAAACCACCACACCGGCGCCTTCGGCCATCACAAAACCATCCCGCTGCCGATCAAAGGGGCGGGAGGCCTGCTGGGGCGCTTCATTACGTGTGGAAAGTGCCCGTGCAGCACAAAAACCGCTAAAAGCAATGGCCGTAAGGGGTGCCTCTGAGCCTCCGGCGATCATCACATCCGCATCACCGCGTTGGATAAGACGGTAGGCCTCGCCAATGGCATGGGTGCCGGTGGCGCAGGCGGTGACAGGAGTAATATTCGGCCCCCTTAACCCATAATGAATGGAAATATAACCGGTAGCCATATTACCAATGAGCATGGGAACAAGAAAGGGGGAAACACGGCGTGGCCCCTTTTCCAAAAGAACTTGAAACTGATTTTCGATGGTTTCAAGCCCCCCAACCCCGGAGCCCACAATAACACCGACCCGTTCTTTATCCTCCTCTTCAAAATTTAGCTTTGAATCCTCAATAGCCATAACCGCGGCAGCATGGGCAAACTGGACATAGCGGTCCGTTTTTTTAATATCTTTTTTAGACATATATACGTCCGCGTTAAAATCTTCAACCGTCCCGGCAATCCAGGTGGTACAATCACGAAAACGATCCACCTCTCGTACACCGCTGCGACCTTTTTCCAGGCTTTCCCAGAACTCCCCGATCCCCAGACCAATGGGCGTCACCACCCCGAGGCCCGTTACAACTACCCGTTGCGACATAAATTCACCTCTCCGATAAATGCGCAGTCGGAAGCCGTGACTCAGTGTACCGGCATAATTCCACCGGTTTTTGACATTCGACTTTCGACTTTAGACTTTCGACTTTTTTTACTAGATATTTGCTTCTATGTACTTGACGATATCCCCTACCGTTTTTATTTTTTCCACTTCTTCATCAGCAATCTCTATACCGAACTCTTCTTCCAGTGCCATTACGAGTTCAACAACGTCCAGTGAATCAGCATCAATGTCCTCAAACGTAGTGGTCATGGTTATTTTCTCCCCATCCACATCCAGTTGCTCCACAATCAATGTTTTTACTTTATCAAATACGGACATCCTCAATATACCTCCTTCTTTTTTTTACCTCAGAGGGTGAGCCCTCCGTCTATGGAGAGCACCGAACCCGTTATATAAGAAGAATCCGGTCCTGCCAGATAAACAACGGCTGCAGCAATTTCGGCAGGCTGGCCAAACCTTTTCAGAGCAATCTGTGAGCGAACCGTTTCCTGCCATGATGCGGCCAGTCCCGCAGTCATCTCCGTCTCAATAAAGCCGGGGGCAATTGCATTTACGGTGATCTCCCGTCGGCCCAGTTCTTTCGCAAGCGACTTGGTGAAGGCCATAACCCCCGCCTTCGCCGCGGCATAATTGGTCTGACCGCTGTTACCGCTAAGTCCGGCCACAGAAGCCATGTTAATAATCCGGCCGCCGCTTTTTTGTTTCAAAAGGGGTTTCATTACCGCCTTGCAACAATTAAAAACTCCTTTCAGATTGGTATCAACCACTTCGTCCCAGTCCGCGCTTTTCATCACAGCCAGCAGGTTATCCCGTCTGACCCCAGCGTTATTTACAAGTATATCAATTCTGCCAAAATGATCAAGTATATCCTGCACCATCTGCTCGCACTCTGACAATATTGTCACATCGGCCCGGCAGAGCAGTACTGCACCGCCCCGGGCTTCCACCTCTTTCTTGACCAGCAACGCTGCCTCTTCCCGTTGCTGGTAATTAATTACTACTGACGCTCCGGCCTGGGCCAGGGCCACAACAATGGCTCTCCCGATACCCCGGGAACCTCCGGTCACAAGAGCTACTTTCCCCTGCAACTGCAATGCCTTACACCTCCTCACGCAATCTCAACATGCGCTCCATGGTTTCAGGATCTTCAACATGAATCGCCTGTGCACGACGGCTTATCTTTTTCATAAACCCGGTGAGCACACGCCCCGGACCCACCTCAATAAAGAAATCGTATCCATCATGGAGCAAAAGCTTCATGGAGTCTTCCCATAGAACGGGACGATAAACCTGCTCCACCAGGGAATTTCTGATGGCTTCCGGTTCCTGCAGGCAGGCTGCGTGCACATTGTTCACAAAGGGGATACGGGGCCGGCTTAAAGGCACATCTTTTAAAAGGAGAGACATCTTATCATGAAGTGGAAAGAGTAAGCGGCTGTGAAAGGGGGCACTGACAGAAAGCATTACCGTGCGCGCTTTTTGCTCTCTGGCCAAACGGCAAACCTCCTCCAAAACATCCCGGTAACCGGAGATAACCACCTGCCCCGGACAGTTAAAATTTGCCGGCTCCACATGCCCCAGGGGAAGACACTTCTCACAGAGAACGCTTACCTCATCCGCACTGAGGCCAAGCACGGCAGCCATGCCACCCTTACCCGCAGGCACAGTATTCTGCATGTATCTGGCCCTTTCACGGACCAGCAGAAGAGCGTCGGAGAAATTGAGTGACCCGGCACAGATTAGTGAGCTGTATTCACCAAGGCTGAATCCGGCCGTAGCATCCGCTTTGATCCCCACCTCCTGCATAACGGCCAGGGCAGCCATGCTGACAGTGAGAATGGCCGGCTGGGTAATTTCCGTGTTACGCAGCTCATCCTCCTGGCCCCGGAAGATAATCTCGCTCAATTTAAAGCCCAGCACCGCGTCAGCTTCGGCGAAAATATCCCGTGCAACCGGAAACTGAGTAGCAAAAGCCTGGCCCATCCCCACATACTGTGAACCCTGGCCGGGAAAAAGAAACACGGTCTTTTTATTCAAAAATTCACCCCCGCCTAAGAAGGTTGGAAATACTTTCTACTTTCCAACTTCACTCCACTTCATTACTGAGGCTCCCCAGGTAAGCCCCGCCCCAAAGGAGACCAGGCCTACAAGTTGTCCCGCCTTTAATTTTCCCTCTTCCACGGCCTCATCCAAGGCCACGGGTATTGCCGCTGAGGACATGTTCCCATAGCGGTGGATATTAACCAGGACCTGCTCCGGCTGCAGCTTCAGCCGTTTGCAGGCAAAATTGATGATCCGTATATTCGCCTGGTGCGGTGCCAGAATATCCAGATCCGCCGCCGTCTTACCGGCGAGGGCTAAAACTTCCAAAAGGGAGTCAACCATGACAGTCACAGCAAATTTAAATACTTCCTGTCCTTCCATCTTAATATAATGGCCCCGCTCCGCAACAGTTTGGTGCGTTGCCGGCCGGGTCGAACCCCCCGCCGGAACATAGAGAAGGTTTGCCTTAGTACCATCGGAAAACATCTTGGAAGCAAGCACACCGGAGCCCTCCTCCACTGCGCTTATAACCACGGCACCGGCACCGTCTCCGAAAAGGACACAGGTATTCCGGTCCTGCCAATCCACGATGGGCGAAAGGGTATCCACACCGACGAGCAGAATATGCCGCGCCGCGCCGCTGTTAATATAGCGGGTCGCCACATCAAAGCCGTAGAGAAACCCGGTACACCCGGCTACCAGGTCAAAAGCGGCAGCGTTAACGGCGCCAAGCTTATCCTGAACCAGGCAGGCGGTGGAAGGAAGGATCTGATCCGGCGTTACCGTAGCAACAATAATCAAATCCAATTCAGCAGGGCTGATTCCGGCCCGTTCCAAGGCGATACGGGAAGCCTTAGCAGAAAGCCCCGAAGCAGTTTCATCACCGGTAATGATCCGCCGTTCCTCAATACCCGAGCGCGTCTTAATCCACTCATCATTTGTATCCACTATTAATTCCAGATCAGCATTAGTAATCTTTGCCACGGGAAGGGCTTTCCCCGTGGAGACAATTCCGGCAGCACTACCGCTTTTCATCTCTTGCATCCTCCTTAAACAATCCCCCCGGCCAGCGCCAGATCAATTTTTTTACTGATCTCCCGTTGCACAAGAGGGAGAGCCTGACGGATCAATGTCTGAGCAACCGTCTGCTCCTTGGAGGCGCCGTGACATTTGATACAAACGCCATTAACACCGATGAGCATGGCTCCGCCATATTCCGCCTCGTCCAGATCCGCCCGCACCCTTTGCAGCAGGGGAGACAGGAGCGGCAGTGCAGTGCGTGCTTCCGCATCTCCGCGAATCCGGGCATTTAAATACAATAACAATTCCCTGGAAATACCTTCCATTGCTTTCAGCATTACATTTCCGGCAAAACCATCGCAAACTACTACATCGGCCCTATTATCAAAAATATCCTTAGCTTCAAGGTTTCCCACAAAACCACGCACCTTCTGCTGGAAAAGGCCGTAAACTTGCTTCACCTGCTGATTACCTTTATTCTCTTCAACGCCCACATTCAACAGGGCCACCCGTGGTGACGCTTTACCGAGTATTTCTCTGGCATAAATGGAGCCCATGAGAGCATACTGCAACATCTGTTCCGGCCGTGCATCCATATTAGCCCCCACGTCCAGGATAACGGTCCGCTCTCCACGCAGGGGGGGCATCACCGTAAGGAGGGCTGGGCGCTTGATACCGGGGATCCTACCCAAAAAAAGAACCCCCCCGGCCATGAGGGCACCGGTGTTGCCACAGCTTATTACAGCATCGGCCTCACCCCGGCGCACGAGCTGCATAGCCACCACCATTGACGCTTTTTTCTTGCTGCGTATTGCCATGCCGGGATCTTCTTCATTACCAATAATTTCTTCTGCATGGATAATATGAATACGTGACGATTTTAGTATCCTGCCGCTAAGACTCTCGATCTGTTCCGCACGGCCAACTAGTAAAATTTCCAACTCCGGGACCGTTTCCACAGCAGTGAAGGCCCCTTTAACTATCTCCAGGGGAGCATAGTCCCCTCCCATGGCATCTACAGCTATGCGCAATAAATTCCAACTCCTCGGCAAAAAACAGGCCAAAAATAAATACCGGGTTAGTCCTATCCCCGCAACTAACCCAGGCCTAAACAGTAAAAGATTATTTAACAACCGCTTTTCCATTATAAAATCCACAAGCGGGACAAACACGGTGGGGCATTTTGATTTCATGACACTTGGGACACTTGGATAAACCGGGCAAAGACAGCTTCCAGTGCGTTCTCCGCTTGTCTCTTCTCGATTTCGATACTTTCCGTTTTGGTACTGCCAAGATAACACCTCCTCCAACTGTACGATAGATCCGCATGCGCCGCAGCCGCGCTAACCGTTATTCACTGCAGTGGTTTACTTCTTTTTAAAACGCTCAAGCACGCGCAGGCGGGGATCAATTTTTTCATCCTGACAGCAGCACTCTTCCCTGTTTCGGTCCACCCCGCACACAGGGCAAAGACCGCGACAATCCTCCCTGCAGAGGATTTTCAGAGGCTGGGACATGAGAAAGGACTGACGTAAATACTCTGCCAGATCCAGCACATCACCTGAATAACTGAAGTTTTCTTCCCCCGCAAATGGGGCACAATCCGGGTCGGCCTCAGGAGCAGAGCCTGTTAACCGGGTGAACTCCTCAGTGAACTGTTCTTCCTGGCGATAATCAGCCTGCTCCAGGCAGCGACTGCATACATCCTTAAGATCAACATACCACCGCCCCTTTACCAGCACCCGATCGCCCAGGTAAGTAGCCTCTACGTTGATATTCATAACTGCATCCTCACTCCCTGCAGCATCGATCCCCAATGCGGCAAGGGATACCTGATCGGAGAAAGGAACAAATTCACCTGCATGTTTTTCCAGGCTGGGTATTAAAATCTTCATACCGTTTAGCACCTCTTTAAAGCAAACCTAATTATATATGAGATTTAACTTTTTTGTCAAGAAATTACCAACTTAACAGAGTTAGATAGCTGGTAGTTAGATAGTAGATAGGCAAAGATAAATACTAAAAATGCTCACCCTGCACATCCTGATGCAGGGCAGCTATCTACAACTGCCGCAGATAATGCTTTTCCGGCTCACCGGCACTCTGCCATCCGGCCTCTAATGTGTCACCCCGTCCAC